>NZ_PDDM01000015.1 GCF_002914585.1 Pseudanabaena sp. BC1403 | reverse complement strand
TCGCTGTAATAACCCAAAATTATTCCTTTTTTCTCTTTGTCTGAGCTTATCCTAATTTGCACAAGTTATTTATTTTTCATTCCTTACAAATAGAAGATTGGACACAGTAAATTGCTCGCTGTTTGATTTTTTTGAAGTAGCGATCGTGGTTTTAGGTATTGAGGTGCGATCGCTGTTTAGATGTTGTAAAATCAAGTTATGAGTAAGAAAGATAAACTACTTGAACTCCTAAAAAACAGCCCCAACAATGTGACGTTTGGAGACATTCGTAAACTTTTAGAGCTAGAAAGTTTTGATTTGGATAGAATTACAGGCAGTCACCATATTTTCAAAAGAGATGAAATAGTTTTAGTCATCCCAGTTCATAACAACCGAGTCAAAGCTATATATGTTAAAAGAGTCGTAGAACTCATAGAGGGAGAATAATCATGAAATATCCAATAGTAATTTATCCATGTGAAGAAGGTGGTTTTGTTGCTGAAATCCCTGCCTTAAAAGGATGCCTAGCTCAAGGTGAAACCCTAGAAGAAACCTTACAAGAGTTAATTACAGTAAGAACTTTGTGGCTAGAGACAGCCCAAAAGCATGGTCAAAAACTTCCAGATGAAAATAAGGCGATCGCCAAAGTAAGAGCTTTAAGTGCGATCGCTGTTTGATTTTTTTGAAATGGCGATCGCGATTTTGGGTTAAGAGCGGAATGTGAGGCATAGATTCGTGGTTTTTATTTTGCCCAAGGCAAAATAAAAACCCGCAGTAATCTCAGTCTTTAAGCTCAAACATTAGTTAAGATGTTTTTGAATCAATGCCTTGATCTGTTCAGTCTGAAACTTCTTTGCCAACAGAAGAATTTGCTGAGTAAAGGGTCGATAGAGATCGCTTTTTTGACCAATTTGTTCAGCTTCAACTGCTAATTTTTTCAACATTCCATTTTTTGCTAGTTCTAGTAAAAAATGTAAGTCCTCTGAAGGAGGAGGAATCAACTCTGCTAAGTCTGATACTATGTCACTAGTTGGGATTGTTCCAGTTTCGTCATACTTCCATGTCAGTTGTAAATGCTTAGCAATCAATGTAAACAGATCTTCCGCTTGTACTGGCTTTGTCAGAAAATCATCTCCACCAGCATCTAAACTCATCTGTTGATCTACCTCTGCTACAGATGCTGAAGAAACTATTACCCGTAAATGCTTCAACTCGTCAGAGTTTCGCAATTGCTTTAACATCTCAAAGCCATTCATTACAGGCATTTCTAAGTCGGTGATAATCAGATCGGGCAATTGCTGTCTAGCTTTCTCTAAACCAATTTGCCCATTTTCTGCTTCAGTAAATCTAAACCCTATTGGTTCAAGAAGGTTTACCAAAACTGAGCGATTTTCCCATCGGTCATCCACAATCAGAATATGTCGCTTAGCACCATCATAGCCAACTATTGTGCGTCCTTGACTAACTGAATTTTGTTGTCTCAAATCAGTTGCGATCGGTAGTGCCAATTCAAAGAAGAAAGTGCTGCCAATTCCCATCTCACTCTTGACTTGAATTTCCCCTCCCATCAACTGCACAATCTTTTGGCTAATGGTTAGTCCTAAACCCGTACCTTCAGCCTGTCGTTCCTGTTCTCCTACCTGCTCAAAAGCCATAAAGACTTGGTTTACTTCTTCAGGTGCAATGCCCACTCCAGTATCTATAACTTGAAATTTAAGGCGGGGAATATAAACATCTGTTTCTGCCTCTAGCACATCGACTTTGAGCGTAACACAACCTTTGTCAGTGAACTTAATTGCATTACCAAGAAGATTAATCAGTACTTGTCGAAGTTGTTTTTCATCTACCACAATACCTTCAGGTAAGTTAATGCTAGGTTGATAAATGAAACTGATACCTTTTTGGTCAGCACGTACTCGACAGATTTCAACCACGCCTTCGAGAAATGAGGATAAGTAGACAGATTTTGCTGTGAGTTCTAGTTTGCGAGCTTCGATTTTGGCGAGGTCTAACACGTCGTTAATCAAGGTCAGTAGATGGGAGCCACACTGATAGATGACATTGACTCCATGTCGTTCTTTTTCTGGTAATGCTTTAGAACGATTCAGGATTTGCGCATAGCCGAGAATGCCATTGAGTGGAGTACGGAGTTCGTGACTCATGTTTGCCAAAAAATCGCTCTTGGCTTGGTTTGCATTATCGGCAAGTTCTTTTGCCTCTTGAATAGCACTTGTATAATTTTGCTGTTCTTGCAGGAGTTCCTGCACATAACGAATCATTTGATTGATGGAATCGGCTAATACCCCAACTTCATCCTTAGTTTCTATGGGGGCTTGTAGATCGAAGTTTGATTCTCTAGTAACTTGCATTGCAATTCTATTTAGAGTCTGGATCGGACTAGCGATCGTTTGGCTTATGTATATAGCCAGAAGAATAGCAATCACAACCGAGATGCCTAAGCCAGAAAAGACTATTTGAGAGCGAATGTTTTCAGTATTGATTAAGCTTACTTCAGCCATATTTTCAAGCACTTCCGCTTGCTCATGAAATTTCCTTAACTGATCTGGAAACTCAATAAATTTGGCAAACTCTTTGCTTTTAACCAGTGTTGCTACCAAGGATTCTACTTTCTGAACTTCTATAGGATCATTACTCAGTAGGACATCAGCCTCGTCCAAAATTTTTCTAGAATATTTAGTAAAGACACTTACAGTTCCTTCATATTTTTGTAGTAGAGGATCTAAACCTTCAAGACTAGAAGGTTGATTGGACTGATTGTGATTGTTTAAGAAAGTCTGTATTTTGTCTAAGCGCTCAATAAGTTTTCGACCTTCCTGTCGAAAGGCTGAGGGGTTTGAGACAAAAGGATTGAGCTGTTTTGCTGGACGATTGTATGAGATATCAATTTGTAGATTACTGATTAATTTCCTTTGACGAGATGCATTTTGTTGAGACTGAAGCGCTTTTTGTTGATAGTAATTACCTACTGCTATTCCTATTGACGATCCTATTACGGCTATGCCGATCGCAAGTGCATAGCCGCAAATGATCTTTTCTTTAATTTTCATTTTTTATGTTTTTTGCTCAAGAATAACTAACAAGGTGAAGAAATATATAAGGCAGTTTTAAAATTGCTGTATACAAATTTAAAATTTCAAAACTATAATGAAATTAATGTTTTGTTTTTTTAGTAAATCTAAATTCACTGAATTCTATATAAAAAGTTTCTACATAGACTTCTGTATCTTGGACTGCGCAGGGTTGTCTCCCCGTAGCTAAACCTTTGTATCTCTTCTACGTAACATCAACGAATTCACTTAAAAATACTATACCCACATTTATCTTATGCAATAACATCTTTATAATTTGCAATATTAGATTGTATACCAATTCACAAAAGTGTGACAACAATTCTGTGAATTAAAAAACAAACCCTGTAAGGGTTTTAAAAACACAAAATGGCTGTACAACTTTGTGTTTTGGTATTAGAAAATGCTCGTTATCTCAAAGCTTATGTCATAGCCATTTCTCGACCCTCTAAAACCATACATAGAAGCAAAAATTGCGAATAGAACAGCAAATCTTCATCCAAAAGTCATCACATTTTACTAATTCTGGAATAAAGATACAGGTAGCTCGATCATAAAACTAGTTCCTTTGCCTAGAACAGAATCACACCATAGTTTGCCCCCATGCTTTTCGGTCACGACCTGATAGCTGATTGATAAACCTAGTCCTGTTCCCTTACCCACAGGCTTAGTAGTAAAGAATGGATCGAACAATCGCGATCGCACTTCCTCTGGGATACCTACACCATTATCTGCAATCGTAATCCTTACAAAACCTGATTTAGCTTTAGCTGTGATGATCAAGATCCTATTCGGATTGTTCTTAAGATCCTGTAAACTTCGTCCTTGATTTCCCTCTTCCAAAGCATCGATCGCATTTGCTAGCAGATTCATAAACACTTGATTAAGCTGTCCTGCACAACATTCAACTAAGGGTAGATTGCCATATTGCTTGACAACTTCAATTTCTGGTCGTTTTGCCGTACCTTTGAGACGATGTTGCAAAATCATTAAGGTGTTATCAATACCTTGATGGAGATCAATTGGTTTAAATTCTGATTCATCTAATCGTGAAAAATTACGCAACGAAAGCACTATATCTCGAATGCGATCAGACCCGACCTTCATAGATTGCAGAATCTTTGTCAGATCTTCAGTGAGAAAGTCTAAATCCACTTCTTCTAGATCGTCTTGAATTGATTGAGAAGGATGAGGATATTGAGTTTGATAGGCATTCAATAATCGCATAAGGTCTTGGATATATTGATTGACGTATGTTAGGTTGCCGTGGATAAAGTTAACTGGATTGTTGATCTCATGAGCTATCCCTGCTACCATTTGCCCCAAAGCGGACATCTTTTCACTTTGGAGCATTTGAGTCTGGGTGCGACGTAATTCTTTCAGAGTGTTTTCAAGTTGGTCATTTTTCTGACTTAATGCTTGAGTCCGTTCGCTCACTCTATGTTCCTGTTCTGCATATAAACGGGCATTCTCTAAAGATATTGCTGCTTGGGAAACCAATAGATTCAAAATTTCTAAGCGATTGCTTGTAAATGCACCAATAGTTAAGCGATTTTCTAAATAGAGGATACCGATTAGTTGTCCTTGTTTAAGGATAGGCAGGCATAAGATGCTCTTAGGCTTTTCTTGTCGAATATAGAGATCATTTGCCCAAGCACTTTGAGTGCTAGCATCGTTAATTACTAATGTTTCCAAAGTATTTTTGACGTAGCTGATGATGCTTTGCGGTATATCATTGCTAGCTGTAATAGGAACAGACTGGAAACCAGATGTTTGCGGAATTAATTGGATTTGGTCAAGATTTGCAGTGGCTTCAATTACTAAATGCTCGTTCCGAAATAACATCAGCACTGATTTTATGGCTCCAGCACTTTCCAGCAACACCTGCATAATCTGATTCAGTAATTTGTCAAGTTCAATTTCACTTGATATAGCTTGAGATGCTTTGATAATTCCAGCCATGTCGAGAACTGATGAAGTTGACTTGCTGGTTGATTGACTCGAATGGTTAGAAGTTAAGGCAAAGGTTTCATTAATCTTAAGAGAGTTAATGGTCTGCTCTAAGATAGGAGCAAGTAATTGAGGATGGCGTTTTTCTAAATCCTTAACTTTAGCTTTTGCGCCCCAACGGGCAAAGCAGTAATATGCGTCTTGCATATAAACTGCCGCAACTTTAGCTTTATTCCATGTTAGGTAGAATTTGCTAGTAAGTTCATTGGCTAAGGCTTCTTCGCCAAGAAATTTATTCGCTTTGGAAAGAAAAATTGTTTTGTCATAAAATTCAATTGCTTCAGCTTTATTTCCTAATGCTCTTTGTCGTTCTGCTTCAACTAAATACCATTTGTGCAGATGATTCATGGGAGTATTTTGAGCCCACTGGTGCAGGACATTTTGATGAATTTCTACCTGTTCCAGAATTTCTGTTCTCCTAGTTTCAGCCTCTATATGGAATAGTGCTAAGTATGTTAGGGATGCGTAAAAATGAAAAGTAGGAATATGAACTGTTCCTGACACTGCCATTAAATATGGTTGTGCTTGGTTTAGATAGGCTAAGGCATTGGTATAATTTCCAAATAAATAGGCAAGCTGAAGCTTGTAGATATAGGCATTAGCGATCGCAGTGAGTTCATTGTCTTGAAAATGCTTGGGAATCATTACTGGTTCATCGTAAATATCTCCCGTCAAGCAATCTGGCTGACTCACGACTTCTCTCAAGTTCCTTAATACCACCCGATGCATATCTAAATAGAGCTGGGGAGAATGCTGTTTTGATTGTGCCATAAGAGCACTGTAAATTTCTAGTTCATTTTCCCAACTACTTAATTCTACGCCCCCAAAATAGATGGTATAAAAATAAACAACGACACTGTAGCCAGCATGAAGAAAATCCCCAATTTCCATTCCAATCTCATAGCCCTTTTTGAGTGTCGGTAGTGTTGCTAAGAGGGATTCCTGTTGATGCTGAATAAAACTTCCAAAAATAGTTGGAATGATCGACTTGAAGTTCGACAAGTTGTATTTCTCAAGCAGGTTCAATGCCAATCGCCCAAAGCTATAGCCAGCTTTGACTTCTCCGCAAAAAGAACATAACACCATCCCGTGGATTACATACCCCACTGATGATGCTGGTGCATTCCCAAATCGAAGTGATAAACTTACCATTGTAGAGCTAAGTATGGGTAGCAAATCGGGCATCCCTTGAAAGATAGGTGAGAATAGCATCACTAAGAGCTTCATGGTTGCCTGAGTTTTGGGGTCGGTCATCACTGATAAATCAATTAGTTCTTCAATCTGTCGGTTTTGAAGTTGTTCAGTGAGATGTTGTAGAGTTTTGCTAATCAATGCATCGTTGGGCTCATTGGGAAATTCAATCCCTAATTGTCTTAATACATTTCTTCCTACTGCGATCGCCTCTAACATATTACTTTGGGCTGTTAGTGCCGTGATTTGGATTTCGTAAATTTTAATTTTCTCTAAAACTGTCTGAGCGTTCTGTAATACAAGCGTTGCCATCTGTTCCATAGCATCAAAGTCAGCATTTAAATAGGCTACTTCAGCAGCATCAACATGACAATTTAAAGTCAACTCATACTGGCTTTCCCAACAGTTTTTTTCTAATAGAGAAATCGCCGTTTGTAGATAATCCCTTGCTGCGACATAGGCTGTAGCATTTCTTGCTTTCTCACCAGCCTTTAAGTTAAGTTGAGCTAAAGTCTCCTTTTGACTCGATTGAGTTATTAACTCAATGCCCAGATTCAAATGTCCGACAATATCAAATAGCTTTTCTTCTATATCACTCTCCGAAGAATTTTGGAGCAGTAATTGTCCAATTTTGAGATGAGTGACCTTTCTCTGGGATTCTAGAATTAGGGAATAGGCAGCTTGTTGCACGCGATCGTGCAGAAATTTATAAACTGGGTTGAGTGAGGATACTGAGCTTTCAGTATTAGTATTATTAGCATCAGTACTTGCGGATTGAGTAAAGAACTTATACGCCTCTGTCGTTGGAATGATTAAACCTTCTTGCAATGCCTCCCATAATGCAGCAGCTGTATCTTCAGGTGACTTCTGACTAAAGATCGCTAATGTATGCAAATCAAATTGTGCGCCAATACAAGCAGCTAGCTTGAGTGCCTCTTGAGTTTCCATCGGCAACCTTTCCAGTTGTAGCCCCATAAACTCCACTACATCGTCAGTAAATGCTAAGTCTCTGATTTGAGCAATATCATAATGCCAATGCTGAACATCCCAATCAAAGATTATTTGCCGCTCTTCATACAACACCTTCAGAAACTGTGAAGCAAAAAAGGGGTTGCCTCGTGTCTTCTGATACACTAAATCTGACAGAGGTTGAGCATGAGTGCGATCGCTATTCAATGTATCGGCGACTAACTGATTCATATCAGTTTTGCTTAAAGCTTGCAGCGTTATTGTATTTACGACTGACTCGGTCTTTTGCAGATACTCGACCGCCAATACAAACGGATGCGTAGGAAATACTTCATTATCCCGATAAGCACCTAACAACAACAAATGTCTAGCCTCCTGCATCAACAGTTGCATCAATTTTAGGGATGCTAAATCCGCCCATTGCAAATCATCCAAAAATATTACTAAGGGATGCTCTTTGCGAGTAAAAATTTGCACAAACTTTTGAAACAACTGATTGAAGCGATTCTGAGCCGCGCTTCCTAATAATTCTGCTACTATAGGCTGCTTGCCAATGATATTTTCCAATTCTGGAATTACATCAATTAGAATTTGCCCATTATCACCCACTGCTGATAGAATCTTGGCTTTCCATGTTTGCATCTGACCATCAGGATCAGATAGTATCTGTCCCATCAAATCACGAAAAGCTTGCACAAAAGCACTAAAAGGAATATTTCGCTGAAATTGGTCGTATTTGCCTTGAATAAAATAACCACGTTGACGCACAATTGGCTTATGTATTTCATTTACCGTAGAAGTCTTGCCAATCCCTGAAAAGCCTGCTACAAGCATTAATTCAGCGTTGCCCATACTCACTCTTTCAAAAGCATTGAGCAAAGTAGAAACTTCTATTTCTCGACCGTAAAGTTTCTCTGGGATGGAGAAGTGATCGCTAATATCCCGTGCGCCCAAAGTAAAGATTTCAATATTCCCTGTTTCTTGTAATTTACCTAGACAGATTTCTAAATCGTGCTTTAATCCTAATCCACTCTGATAGCGATCCTCGGCATTTTTCGCCATCAGTTTATCGGCAATTTGGGATAAAACCAAGGGTATTTCTGGATTCAATTGATGTATTGGCACTGGTTGTTTGGCAAGATGACAATGCACTAATTCCATTGGATCATCTGACTCAAAAGGCAAGCGCCCAGTCAATAGTTCGTAAAAAGTCACTCCCAAAGAATAAAAGTCACTCCGATAATCAATCCCCCGATTCATTCGACCCGTTTGCTCTGGAGAAATATACGCTAATGTTCCTTCCAAAACATTGGGATTCTGTATTTCCTGCATTTCTCTAGGCAATAGGGAAGCAATACTAAAATCAATTAATTTTACTTGTTTACTCTCTGGGTGAATCAGAATATTGGTCGGCTTGATATCTTTATGAATAACACGATGTTGGTACATTCCGTGGAGAATTTCCACCACTTGCACGACAATGTCTAATATTTCCGTCAGTCCTAATGTCGTTTGCTGTGCATAGGTAGCAAGGGAAACGCCACCAAAGTCCTCCATTATTAATGCGTAGCCATATCCCAATGGCTCCAAGCGCAAGGGTTTGACAATACCATTAATGGGGAGCTTTTGGGCGATCGCATACTGATTGCGAAACTGCACCAATTCACTAAAACTTGGATACTCTTTCCGTAGTACCTTAATCACTACTGGCTGCTGAGTTACTGTATATATCCCTCGATACACTGCCGTGCGAGAACCCAGATACAGTAGCTCAAAGATGTCATAGCCACGGATGATTGGGAATGAATGAGAGGGGATTTTGGCTGAAATATTCATGGATCTAGACGGTAATGCCAATTTAAATGATGTATACAAAAAACAGTTAATCAGAGCTAAAGATTATCCCCCCAGATAAGCAGCATCCTAAAATTAGTATAAGTGATAAGCAAATAAATAAATTACCATTCCAGATTTGAGCGAATTGGTGGGGCAGCAAAGCCACCCCACCAATTCTGGGTTTATATACAGTGGGTTGAAGGCTCGCGACAAATTGCGTGAGTGAGTGCTAAAACAAAACAATAGAATCCAAAAGAAGAGTGGCGGAGCAAAGCTCCGCCACTCTTCTTTTGGATTCTATTTGAAGTGTGACAACACTTTATTGGTCTATGTACCTTTGTAGGCAGCCCAACCACCAAGGTGAGAGATGTCAATCCAGTTGAACTTTTCAATTAATTCCTGAGGATAGAAAAAAGCGGTGAGAACCTCTCCATCTTCTAAGTAAACATCCGTAGGATACATATGCGGAGGTTCATTACTGGCGAGATATTCAAATTCATCGTCTTTCATCTCATAGACTTCACCAGGAATGGAAACTCCACCTTCCTCCACTTCATAAATTGCAGGATGCCAACCATCACCTGCGGCATGGAGTCGATAACGTGGCTGAGTCTGTGCAGGACGGATAAACTTTGCGTCCTGTAAATTTCCATGATCAGGTTGTCCGCGCAGAGCCGAACCACAAATAAATACTCGTCTTGTCCCGTTGGATACTGTCATAAAGAGGGTCTTAGAATTTATGGATTAATCTTGAATATATTAGTTTAGTGTATACAGTATGCAATAGCAAAGTGCAATATTGTAGTATTCATTGCAAAGCGATTACTACTAAAATATTACTAAAAAAATCATGTCTGGGAAACTCTCAACTCACGTCCTTGATACAGTGCATGGATGCCCTGCTAGAAATATGCAAATTGAACTATGGGCGATCGCAGATGATGGACAAAAAAACTTACTCAAAACCCTATACACAAACCAAGATGGTAGGACAGATGATCTGTTACTGAATGAAACAGAGATCAAAGTAGGCATCTACGAAATTTGTTTTTATGTCGATGACTATTTTACAAATTGTGGAACATCTTTACCCCAACCAAATTTTTTAAATACTGTTCCTGTGCGCTTTGGTATTGCTAATGAGAGCGATCGCTACCACGTTCCTTTACTAGTATCACCTTGGGCTTACAGCACCTATCGCGGCAGTTAAAACCCAAATCAAAGAAAGGCGGCGCGAAGCGCCGCCTTTCTTTGATTTGGGTTTTAACTCGCGATAGGGCTTTGTAATCTGCAATACAGAAAGCGATCGCAACTCTAAAGTTTAATCGCAGTAATTTGGATACTGTATACAGTATCCAAATTACTGCGATTTTCCGTCTGTCGCTCATGTAAATGGTTTGAGGATTTATGTCTAAGGCTCTCAATAGTTCGCTTTCATGTCTAGCGATGTTTGTCGCGCTCTCTAATTTGTACGACGCACCCGCGAAGGCTGTACCAAAAGTTTCAGATAATTTATCTAAAGATTCATCAGCAAATTTATCGACGGCAAATTCATCAATCAATTTGTCTCCAAAGACTTCTTCATCGATTAGTAATTTAATTGATCGTCAAGAGAATGCTGTTAATCTACAGCCCAATCTGTCCACGGCTTCACCAGTTAGCAATTTTGCAGTCGATAAGCTCCCTGAGAATACTGAAGTTGCAGCAGTGACATCAGTTTCACAGCTATCTGATGTGAAACCAACTGATTGGGCTTTTACAGCTCTCCAATCCTTGGTAGAGCGCTATGGATGTATTGCAGGATATCCCGACAGTACTTTTCGCGGCAGTAAGTCTTTAGCAAGATATGAGTTTGCGGCTGGGCTGAATGCTTGTTTGGATAAAATCAATGAGATAATTTCCGCAGGATTAGCCGACAAGGTTTCCAAGGAAGATCTTGCGACTTTGCAGAAGCTCCAAGAAGAATTTGCTGCCGAATTAGCTACACTTCGTGGTCGCGTTGATGCGCTTGATGCGAAGACTGCAAAGCTCGAAGCACAACAGTTCTCAACTACGACGAAGCTCAGTGGACTTGCCTTCTTTAATCTTACTGGTGCTACTGCTGGTGGTGATGTTATTGCTGAGCGCAATCCATTAACGCCTTCAGCCTTTGCACCTCCAACTCGTGTTGGCGGAGTTCCTTCGCGCGTGACAACCCAACGACCTAACATTACATTTGGTTACTACCTGTTCTTAAACCTGACAACATCTTTCACAGGTAAAGATGCCTTGGTTACCCAACTGGTAACAGGTAATGGCAACTCCCCAGCTAATAACTTTGTATCTGCTGGCTATACCAACTCTTGGGGAACTCCATTTCTTGATCAGACAGGTGTACCAACTGCCAACGTATTCAATATCCGTGAGTTGTTCTATAGTTTCCCTGTCTCTAGTAACGTTAATGTCGCGATCGGACCTCGTTTGAATTTCTATCGCTATTTTGATAGCAACCGTTTTACTAACTTCTTGACAGGGGCGACTAGCTTTAACTCAAATGGAAGTACTCTATCAAATGCCGTCGATCGTGGTTCGGGTGCAGTTGTAACTTGGACGATCAATCCACAGTTCAGATTTACAGCAGCCTATTTAGGAGAAAATACAGAGTTTCTTACTGCTCCTAACAACAATACATCCAGCGATCCTCAACAAGGACTATTTGGTGGAACCAATACTCTCAGTGCTGAGTTAGTCTATTCACCAAGTCGTGATGCTAACATTCGTCTCTTGTATACCCGCTCCAATATTAAAGCTAATGGAGGTCGCATCAGTGGTGCAACGGCTGAACCTTTGCCCTATGGGTTCGCGGATGATGGTGTGGGTGGTGCAATTAACAATGCTACTGCTGATACAATTATCTTGAACTTTGATTGGTTGGTTACCAAAGGATTTGGGGTATTTGGTCGCTACTCATATGGTAGTACCAATATTTCGCCGATCAATCCTGCTGTTCAAGGTGGTAGCGTTAATGTTAATTCATTTCAATTTGGCTTAGCATTCCCCGATTTGTTTAAGGAAAGTGCTTTGGCTGTGCTTTCTTTTGTTGTACCCCATAGCTATAGCAGTGGACGCAATTTCTTGCTCTCTGGTGGTGGTGATGGCGCTACTCAATACGATTTAGAACTTTCTTACTATTATCCAATCAGTAAAAATATTGCGATCGTTCCTGCGTTCTACGCCATTTTCAATCCCAATAGTTTCTCAACTAACCCAACTGTATTTGTAGGTAATCTACGCACTCAGTTTAGTTTCTAATACCAAAACACAAAGTGGCACAGCCATTTTGTGTTTTTAAAACCCTTACAGAGTTAGGTTTTTAATTCACAGAAGTGTTGTCACACTTTTGTGAATTGGTATTAGGACATAAAAACCAAGAATTGATTGGTGGCGCTTCGCGCCGCCAATCAATTCTTGGTTTTTTGGCGACAGGTATATCATGCGCCTCGTAACGGGAGCTGATTAAATGTAGCCAAATTAGAAATAGCAATAGGATGACTTAAATCAAGATCGAGGGGATTTTTAGCGAGTTTACTGATCGGCACACCCGCTATCGGATGAATCCAATCGGAAGCAATTTCCGCTAAAGGTAGTAACACAAAAGCGCGATCGCACATTCGGGGATGCGGTATTACTAATTCAGGAGTATCAATTTGGCGATCGCCATAAAGCAATAAATCTAAATCGAGAGTTCTTGCCCCCCAACGTTCTCGGCGTTCGCGACCAAACATTTGCTCAGTATAGAAAAGTGCTTGTAAAAGTTGAAGCGGCTGAAAACTGGTTTTTAAAATTGCACAACCATTTATATAGTCAGGCTGTGGGGCAGAGTTTGGCAGAGTGATCGCTTTAGTGCGATACCAGCGGGAAACGCTAATTATCTCAATTTCGGAAAAACTTGAAAGTTGTACGATCGCTGAACGGACAATTTTTTCGGAGTCACCTATTTCACTGCCCAAGTTACTACCTAAGGCGATCGCGCAAAGCTCAGTCATGCAATTTAATGTCAAAAAATAATAAAGACGCTGCTATGCAGCGTCTTTATTGAATTATACGGGAATCGCTTCAGTTGTGCGATAAAGCTTCGCGCCAACATTGCGCAACTTTTCTTCGATGCGATCGTAACCGCGATCGAGGTGATGCAAGCCCATGACAGTGGTTTCGCCATCGGCAGCTAGACCTGCGATAACCAGTGCAGCCGATGCACGTAGATCGGTTGCCATAACGGGAGCGCCCGACAATTGGGGTACGCCAGTCACTACTGCCACATTATTTTTAAGGCGAATATTTGCGCCCATACGATTAAGCTCAGCAACATGTTGCAAGCGGTTTTCAAATACAGTTTCGGTGACTACGCCATTACCTTCGCAGATGGTCAGTAAAGCCATAAACTGCGCTTGCATATCGGTAGGAAACCCAGGATAAGGCAAGGTTTCGATATCGACAGCACGATAGTTGTCGCCACCAATAACCGTGATCATATTGTCAGAATCTTGGCGCACGGTGACACCGATATCTTGCAGTTTAGAAATCGCGGCAGTAAGGTGCGCAGGAATCACAGGCGACATCGATAAGGTCGATCGCGTAATCGCAGCAGCAACCATGAAAGTTGCCGCTTCAACGCGATCGGGAATCGCTGTGAAATCAGCAAAATGGAGCTTTTCGACTCCATCAATGATGATCGTACTTGTACCTGCACCTCTAATTTTTGCTCCCATCGCCATGCAAAGATCGGCTAGATCGACTACTTCAGGCTCCAGCGCTGCATTCTCAATAATGGTTTGTCCCTCAGCAAGGGTCGCTGCCATCATCAAGGTTTCAGTTGCACCGACACTTGGGTAATCAAGATAAATCTTTGCGCCTTGCAAGCGTCCATTGGGACTCATTGCATGGGCGTGAACGATACCATGATCGATCTGCACAAATGCTCCTAGAGATTGCAAACCACGCACATGCAGTTCTACAGGACGCGCACCGATCGCACAGCCACCTGGGAGAGGAATTTTTGCTGATCCGAGTCTTGCTAATAGTGAACCGACTGCAAAGAAACTAGCTCTCATCTTACTTACTAATTCATAAGGTGCAGAGTTTGTTGTCAAGTTGCTGGTATCGAGATCGAGAACTTCGCCATTACGGGAAATTTTTACACCGAGGGTTTCGAGAATGTCGCTCATGCGCTGCACATCAGCGAGGTTGGGGACATTCCGAATACGGCATCCTTCTGAGGATAAAAGTGTACCTGCCATGAGGGCAAGGATGGAATTTTTTGCACCACTAATGGGGACATGTCCAGACAATTTCGATTTGCCAATGATGCGGAGGACAGGGGCGTTGAGTTCGATTTGTTCCATTTGAGAAGATTCGAGAGTGGTTAAGTCGATAGGCTCAATGATTTGTGAAGCAAGTTGTGAAGCATTACCGAGATCCATCGTCGATTGCATAGGCTGTAAATTGTTGGTTGTAGTTGTATTGGTTGAACTATTTGCGTAAACGATCGCCTTATCCTCCTCACATCAAAAATAACGTAGCCAAAAGTTTAGCGGAGTATATCCGATAAACTGTTAACTTTTGTACGCTAAGTGTATTTACTCATTATTAATGATTGAGCCGTATATGGCAATTTAGTCAAAAGTAATGCAGTAATTCTAATAATGCGGTTAGCGTCTTCATTTATTCGCGCTCCAGCCGATCCTGATGTAGGGGCAAAGCATTCCCACAGAAATCTATGCTTTTTAGATTATTTTAATCTGGGAATGCTTTCCCCAAAAACTTGTAACGCAGGGACAATATGTCTACGAAAGCGCAAAGGGCTTAGCATTTGCAGATCGGTTTTTCTGTGATGCGTTAAAGAATTGTGGCGCAAATGCTAAGCCCCTACAGCCTTACTTTTTCTTTTAATAATAATTACTGCAAATCATGTCAAAGCCATATCAAAGAATTTCGATCGCTGAGTGCAATGAGCCACTGGTGGCAATTCCAGATGACATCTTTAAAATCAATCCTCATCCATACATGTCATTAGGCGCACCCTACGGCGATCGCTCTCCTTTTTTTGTGCGTCAAGGCATTTTAGAAAAATTACAAAAATCTCAAGCCTATTTACAAACAATGTACCCCAATTATCAAATCGCAATCTTTGATGCCTATCGCCCAATTCCTGTACAGCAATTTATGGTGGATTACAGTTTTGAGCAGTTAGCCGAAAGTAAGGATTTGGAAGTAAAAGATCTTACTGAGGAGCAAAAAAATTCACTTATGGCGGAAGTGATGAAATTTTGGGCAGTTCCTAGCCACGATCCGAAAATGCCCCCTCCTCACAGTACAGGCGCTGCGATCGACGTAACCTTGAATATTTCCCCCGTCAAATGCGGGGGGAATATTCAAGAAATCAATATGGGTTCACCGATTGATGAGATTAGCGATCGCTCTGTACCCAATTATTTTGCCAGTTTCCGTAATGCTCAAGCGGTGGGGTTTAATCGCGATCGCGAATTGTTAAATCAGGTAATGACCCATAGCGGTTTCCAGCGACATCCTAATGAATGGTGGCACTTTTCCTATGGAGATCAACTTTGGGCATGGATTAGCAACGAGCAACTTGCGATTTATGGAGGAGTTATGTAAAAGCCCAAAAAAAGTTTGCTGGAATTAGATAATTCAAGAGAAACTCCAGCAAACTATCTATTCTCATAAATAAATTAAGATTCTTATTTAGCTGTCCTAATTCATTTGTATATTCATTTGTAGATGCTTTTGATTTGAGTAAGACTGTGCATTTGGGGCACTATTATTCAAATTACTTAGGGTTGTTATATTGAGTAATTGATAGATATCCACTCAGGAGAAATAATGAATTTTTCCTGCTTAACATGGTTTGTATTTTTTGAGGTTTCAGATTGATATAAATTTCCTTCATGATTTCCTCAAAATTCTATACTATCAAAATTAATTTTTTACTTTTACCTTAATAGCTCCTCACCAAATTGTTGTTAGTCAAGTTAGTTAATTAGATATAGATGATAGTTATCAGTAAAAATAAATAGGTTGTATATGTTCACAAAAAAGTTTGACTATTAGTACAATTATCTTAGATACTAATGTACAGTTATTAAATTTTAAACTGTTAAGAACAAATGGCAAAAGTTAAACAACCAGTTCAACTGTCTGGTGATGCATTGTTACAGAAAGTCAAAGAACTAGAACATCTGTCGAAAGAAGAAAAAGCTAAGGCTTGTGGATATGCCACCGTTACTAAGAACAATCAAGCCCGCGTTAACTTGATGAAGTTTTATAATGCCTTGATGGAAGCTGATGGTGTGGAGCTTGAAGCGAAAGGTAGTGGCAAAGGTGGGCGTAGTGCTAGTTACCGCGTTAGTGTACAAAAAAATGGTAACCTACTAATCGGCTCAGCATACACACAATTGATGGGTTTACAAGCTGGTGACGAGTTAGAAATTCGCCTTGGACGTAAACATATTCATCTGCGTCAAGTTGGTGCAGATGACGAAGAATAATATTTAAAACAAAAAAAACACAAGCTTGCAAAGCAAGCTTGTGTTTTTTCTGTTTTAAAATAAAATTTTGCCACTTTCTACTTGAAATATTCGGGCAGAATTTAGCCATTGAGCATCAAACGAGCCCAGATGAGTAGTAGTAATTATTGTCTGAACGCGATCGCCGATCGCATTCAGTAAATGATCTTGTCTTTGCAGATCAAGCTCAGCTAGTACATCATCTAACAGTAATAATGGTGGTTCTCCAACTACTGATTCTAGCAATTCTAACTCAGCAAGTTTTAGCGCCAGTACTAAAGTGCGTTGTTGCCCTTGTGAGCCATATTCACGCGCAGGCGTAGCATTAATTGTTAGCGAAACCTCATCACGATGGGGACCAACTAAGCTGGTGCCTTGATGTTGCTCAACTATCGCTTTCTGCAAAAGTGCCTCAAAAAAAGCTTGATGAATATGTTCAACTGTATCCGTCGGCGAGAAGGCAAATTTGGGAACGTAAGTAATCTCTAAATGTTCACTGCCACCGCTAATCGATTGATGCCAAGTATGGGCGATCGGCGTTAATCTTTCCAATAAACGCGATCGCCTTCTGATTAATCTTGTCCCCGCAGTTACTAGTTGAGCATCCCAGAGCGACATTTGTTGTGGTTCATATTGGATTTGCCCTTGTTTGATGGACTTTAATAAAGCATTGCGCTGCCGCAAAACTTGATTATATTGTTGCAAAAGATTGATATAAATCGGCTCTAATTGAATTAATACTGTATCCAACCAATTGCGCCGACTCTCTGGACTACCCCGCACCAAATCCAGATCTAAACTCGAAAACATGACTGCATTCAGGTTCCCCAAAAAGTCCAAATGCCTTGCTTGATTCACCCCATTTACATTTAAAGTCCGCTTGCCACTAGTCCGCATTCGCATCAATAATTCTATGGGATAGCTTTCAAGCGATCGCGATCGCTGACAAGTTGCGATAATTTCACCGATCGCCTCACCATTTCGCACTAAGTCGCGATCTTTACTCACACGATGCGATCGCAAAGTCGCCAATAGCAAAACTGCTTCGAGCAAGTTAGATTTACCCTGAGCATTGTTGCCCACGATCACCGTCTTGGGAGCGGTGAAGTTAACTTCTTGATCGATGTAGTTGCGAAACTGCTTGATGTGGAGAGATTTAAGATACATGCACGCAGATGATCCAATTGGCAGACTTTCTAGCATAAACCAAGAACTCAAGTTCTTGGCTGAAAGCTAAAGTCGGTTGAAACCGACTGAAGAAATTTAATCCGTTTCAACGGGTTATAGCTTTTAGCCCGCACTTGAGTGCAGGGCTATGGCTAAGCAGATTGTAAAAATTTCAAGCAATCCTCTAAAGCTTGTTTGAATTCTGCTAAGGGAAGTTCTAGAGTTAACTCGGCTTCGCTAAACTCATTCCAGAGCATTGCTCGGTCTGCTGTAAGTTTTAATCCGTAAGCATTACCAATTCCTTCTAACTGAATGCGATCGCCTATTTCAATCTCTGCGATCGTGACTAAAAGATCTTCACATACAGCAGCAACACCTTGAACTTCTGATTGAAAATATTGGCTGAGTAGCTGATATTGAGACTCCGTATCAGCTTTAAAATAGCCTTTCGCATCTCGATAGAATTTGATATTGATCATTTTATGCTCTAGAGGAAATGTTGTGAATGAGAAAGTAACTTGTTTTGTATTACTTCTAGCAGCCTGTCGGAGAATCAGATTTCTGCCAAATAAGATTTACTGTAGGGTGCGTTAGCCATAGCGTAACGCACTCTCTAGCTTTGACGGTGCGTTACGCTTCGCTAACACACCCTACTATTAAAACTAGATTCCGTACCAGTCAACGCATCGGGCGGGACAGAATCTAGCTACTTACCTACGATAAATGGGATAGGCGGTGGTAATTGTATTTGTGACTTGATTGTAATAGCCTTCGATTTTTAAACCACTTGGGGAAGTGCCTTGCCAAGGTTCTTTAGATTTGTTAGATGAGGCGAAAGCACTTTGGATTTCTGACAAGACTTGAACCTGAGACCACTGATCTGGGAAAAAAGTAGAACTGGACAACTTGCTAACCCATTGACCATTAGCGGGGTTACGGATTTCGACGCGACCAATATAAACACCTTGTCTATTAGGCAAGCCTGTAAGCTTGACCATTCTGGCGTTATTGCTATCTTTGCCATTCGGACGATGGTGATAACCAACTGCTAAACCTCGGCGATTAATTTCTCCCTGAAAGATATGAGCTTTGTTAATCGTCAGCGCTTTAGCAACAGGAGCTTTAGCAACAGGAGCTTTAGCAATCGTTGTGTAGCTGTAGTTTTGGACGATAGTCGCTGAATGCTGAGTTTGAGGTGTGGTTGCTTGTGGACTCAGGAAAACAGTGCCAAATATCGCCCCCAATGACGCAAACCCAACTACTAACTTAGAAATCATTGCATTTGTCATATTTTTATTTGAAGCTATTCTAAAAATTGAGATAAAAAATTGAGATAATCTATGTCGCAATCTAGTTGTATTTTGTAGCGGCTTTTTGGTGCTAGCAAAATACGATCATTATACAAAGAAAGGATATTTTAAACTGTGGCGATCGCAAACCAATACGGCTATTACACCGAAGATAATCGGGAATTTGTGATTACAGATCCGCGCACCCCGCGCCCTTGGTTTAACTATATGTGGAATAGCCAATATGCAGGGCTGATTTCCCATACAGGCGGAGGCTTCAGCTTTTTGGAATCGCCACGCGATAACCGCATCAGTCGGATGCGCTATAACTGTCTCCCTTGGGATCGTCCTGGACGTTACGTGATGGTCAAAGATACTGCAACGGGGAAGTATTGGTCATTAAGTTGGTCACCGACAATCAATCTTAACTATGACTTCTATGAATGTCGTCATGGTCAGGGATACACCAAAATCACCACTGAGATCAATGGAATTCGTGGGGAAATCACTTACTTCGTTCCGACAGATACCAATGCCGAAATTTGGCGTGTGAAGCTAACGGAACTTTCTGGACAGGTGCGAGATTTAGAAGTTTATTCTTTTTTGGAATTGTTGATGGGGAATGCTCTCAATGATCAGATCAATCAACCTAATGACAAACATTTCACGGATATTCATTTCGACAAAGACTTGCAAGCATTGGTTGCCACACGTCGCTATTGGGTTTTGAATAAAGGCGTTTCCGTTAAGCAGCCAAATATTGATTGGAAGTATCAAATTTATTTCTCACAAAGTTTGCCGATCGCTGGTTTTGATAGTAGCCTCGACACTTTCATTGGCAGATGGCGATCGGAATCAAATCCTGTGGCAGTAGAAACAGGAGTGATGCAAAACACCGAAATTACCGCTGGCGATCCAGTAGTGGCTTTGCAGTCGAAGATTGCGTTGGCGGCAAATGGTTCTGTTGATTTTGCTGTGGTTTTGGAGATTTTGCCCAAAGAGATTCCCTCTACCCCACTTGTTAAGGCGGGAGAGATTGTGAAGGTTTCTGACAGTAAATTCCTGCAACTCAAACAGAAATGGGATCAGCATTTATCCTGTGTGCAGGTGCAAACACCCGATGCAGCATTTAACGCGATGCTCAATGTGTGGAATCAGTATCAGGCGGCTGTCACCTTTGATATGGCAAGAAATTCTGGTTACTATCACGGGGGATTGTTGTTTGGGACGGGAATGCGCGATCGCTTCCAAGATATTCTCGGTGTGGTGATGGTCGATCCTGAGAGAGTGCGCGAAAGATTAATTAAGGCTCTCAACTTCCAGTTTCAGGATGGTTCCACTTTACACAACTACTTTGTTCTCACAAATACTGGCGAACGCACTAACCATTCCGACACGCCGCTTTGGATTCCCTTCGGTATTGTTGAATATCTCAAGGAAACAGGAGATTTCTCGATTCTCGATGAAGTTGTTCCCTATCATGATGATAGTTCAGGTACTGTCTATGAACATTTGGTCAGAGCGCTAGACTTTGCGATCGCAAATACAGGCGAGAAGGGAATGCCCCGCATTTTTACAGGCGATTGGAATGATACGCTCGATCATGTTGGCTCGCAGGGTAAAGGCGAAACTACTTGGGGAGCTTTCTTCTTGGGCTATGTGTTGAATAAGTCTCTGCCAGTATGTGAACATCAAGGCGATCGCAAGTCCTTAGAGAAATTTCAAAACTTCTATGAGCATCTGCGCCAAGTTACTAACGACATCTGTTGGGATGGAGACTGGTATCTTCGCGCTTTCCGTGATAATGGCGAGCCGATTGGTGTATCGACAGCAATACAGGGCAAAATCTTTTTGAACGCGCAATCTTGGGCTGTGATTTCGGAACTCGCGCCGAAGGATCGCGCAGATAAAGCGATGGCAAGTAGTCGAGAACATCTGGCTACACCTTTTGGAATGCAGATTGTTGCGCCATCTTTTACAGAAATCGATGATACGGTTGGTTTAATCAGTCGTTGTGTCCCAGGGAAGAAAGAGAATGGTGCAGTATTTAACCATGCTTCGGCTTGGTTTGTGCTGGCTTCTCTGCTTAATGGTGACACAGAATTTGGTTGGGAAATCTATCGTCGGATGATGCCGATTAATTCCTCACAAGCAACGGATGCAAAATGCGATCGCTTTGAAACTGAGCCTTATGTCTATCCTGAATATGTAACTAGCCCCGATCACGAAACTCAAGGGCAAGCAAGCCATTCATGGCTTACTGGTACTGCGGTGTGGATGTTACGTATTGGACTTGATTATATTTTAGGATTCCAGCCCACTTTCACAGGCATGATTATCGATCCGAAAATTCCTGCTGAATGGTCTGGCTTTACGGCACAGCGCAAGTTTCGCGGTAAGGTTCTCTCGCTAACTGTAGTTAATCATAGTGATACCAAACAAATGATTGTTAACGGTCAAGTGGTGACAGGGCAGTTTATTGATTTGGCGCTTTATCAAGGAAATGAGATTGCGATCGCTGTTCATCTCTAAATAAAAAAGAGGTCGCAAAGCCACCTCTTTTTTCTGAAATCATTCGCTATATATTTTTTTGCTATAGAGCAAATGTCAATCAAAAATCAAAAAGGAGGGGTAAAGCTTTGCGTTACCCCTCCTTTTTGATCCAGAGTGCAGGATGCAATATTGGAGAAGTATAAATTTAAAACCAGACTAAAATAGTCTGGTATATTTGACGACTATAAAGCCCTGTGTTAGAGTTTGTGTCAATAAAGAAATCTCATAAAAACCTTTAACGACTAGAAAGGCAACCAAGAACATGACTGCAACGATTGTTTCTCCTTACACCAGCGATCGCGTTGAAACCTTCAGTAATCTCAAGTGCAAAGAGTGCGGTGCAGAATACGAAGCCAAGGCGATGCACGTATGTGAATTGTGCTTTGGGCCCCTAGAAGTTGCCTATAACTATGATGTGATCGCCGCCAGAGTCAGTCGTGAAACGATTCAAGCTGGCCCACTCTCGATTTGGCGCTATCGAGATTTCTTACCAGTTAAGACTGAAAATTATATCGATGTTTCCACAGGCATGACACCTCTGATCAAGGCAAACCGCCTTGCCAAACGTCTCGGCATCAAGAATCTCTACATTAAAAATGATGCTGTAAACATGCCAACCTTGAGCTTCAAAGACCGTGTTGTTTCTGTTGCTCTCAGCCGCGCTCGTGAACTTGGTTTCACCACCGTTGCTTGCGCCAGTACTGGCAACTTGGCAAACTCCACCGCCGCGATCGCAGCCCATGCAGGCTTAGAATGTTGTGTATTCATTCCTTCTGACCTCGAAGCTGGCAAAGTTCTCGGTACAACCATTTACAATCCCAAAGTTTTCTCGGTACATGGCAACTACGATCAAGTAAACCGTCTTTGCTCAGAGGTCGCCAATACTCATGGTTGGGGCTTCGTAAATATCAATCTCCGTCCATACTATTCTGAAGGTTCCAAAACCCTTGCTTATGAAGTTGTTGAACAACTCGGTTGGAAGTTGCCCGATCACATTGTTGCGCCTTTAGCTTCTGGATCTCTATTCACCAAGATTTACAAAGGTTTCAATGAATTTGTGAAGGTGGGTCTAGTAGATGAAAAATCCGTTCGATTCAGTGGCGCACAGGCTGAAGGTTGCTCTCCAATCGCTGCTGCTTACAAAGAAGGTCGCGACTTTATTACTCCTGTTAAGCCTAAAACCATTGCTAAGAGTTTAGCGATCGGTAATCCTGCGGATGGTATCTATGCGATCGATATTGCGCACAAGACTAATGGCAATATTGAGATGGTTAATGATGATGAAATCATCCAAGCGATGAAGTTACTTGCCGAAACTGAAGGTATCTTTACCGAGACTGCTGGTGGAACCACGATCGCAGTTCTTAAGAAGTTAGTCGAAGCTGGCAAAATTGATCCTGAAGAAGTAACAGTTGTGTACATCACAGGGAATGGATTGAAGACTCAAGAAGCAATCCAAGGCTATGTTGGCGAACCATTTTTGATTGAGCCTAAACTTGATAGCTTCGAGCGAGCGCTTGAGCGTTCACACACATTGGACAAGCTAGAGTGGCAGACAGTTTCAGTCTAGTCTGATTAAGCTTCTGAAGAATAAGAGCAGTGCTATTCACTGCTCTTATTCTTTTTTGATTGATCTTGGTCTGGTATAGCAATGTAAGCTTTGCTTACCAAATTAATAAAGGCGGAGCTTTGCTCCGCCTTTATTAATTTGGGTTTTGATTGGTCTTAGCTATCTCTTACATTGCTATATAATAAGCCGTAACATGGAAACTGAATTTGATCCTCTTACCACTGCTCATATCAATCTCCAGCTAGAAGAATTTCCAAAAATTCAGTTGGCGGCTGAAAAGTTTGTAATCTGGTTCCAACCAGTTTATGAGCTAGATACAGGAGGAGTTCTCCATAATGAAGTGCTAGTGCGTTGGCGAGATGAGGAAGGAAACTTACGACAACCTCAAGAATTATTGAGTGCTCTTCAAAATACTCAGTTACTCAATCAGCTAGATCGAATCGTTGTTGAAAAATCAATTGCCATACTATCTCAGCAGACCTCTGTAAAGCTTTCAGTTAATCTATCTAACGATATTTTTGAGGATCAGGGCTTTCTTCCCCAACTCAATTTGTGGTTCACTCAATATAAAGTTGCACCGAAAAGACTTGCTTTTGAGATAGAAGAAGAAACTCTCTTCCAAAAACAATCACTGATACTTCCTTTTATGACAGAATTACAGATGATGGGCTGCTATGTCGTAGTTGACAACTTTACAGGTAGATTTTTTCCCTTATCACAACTACAAGAGTTGCCAATCAAGATGATTAAGTTGGATCGCAGCTTTGCTTTACAACCTATAACACTTGATAAAAAGCAACTAGCGAAAGCAATATCATATGCGAGTAGAGCTTTTCAGAGACAGACCATTCTCAAGGGAATTGATGACAATTCATCCTTAAAGTTGGCAAGTGATCTCGGCATCAAGGGAGTACAAGGCTATTCCCTTGGTAAACCTCAAGACAAGCCAAAAACCTTTAGATTATTTGGAGTAATACTTTTTAAAATCATAGCTACTTTAATTTTTCTATATATTGTCAAAAGTTTACTGGGTATAAATATTTTCCCAGAGCATCATGCTTGGGAGATCATCATCGATTTTTTTCAATCAATTTTTGACGGAAAATAATGCCAATTCTCAAAAGCAATGTTTTTTGGCTCAATCATGCCAGCGATACCAGTGTAAAACTTGCAACGCCAACTTTAACGATCTGATCGACACAGTATTCACATGACATCATCAGCCGCTACGGATATGCAAGGCTTTTGATAGCTTTAGCGGTCTTAATTACGACCTCATCGTGGTACATCTCAAGAAAAGCTTTCTTGTATTTGAGCTTCTTTGAGTTTGTTCATAATGCCTAGAAGTGGGGTAAATGCTTGCTGAGTGCTTTGCTTGACTCTCTACTTTCTTTGCCTCCCCGAATTACCCATTGAGCCAGAATTGATTGGCGACGCGAAGCGTCGTCAATCAATTCTGGGGTTTTATGTCCTAGTACACTTGGCGACAGCTATACAAATGTCAAACATATTTCTAGATTTGTTGATGCACGTCTATGGACAGATATCTAGATAACAGCAGTTTTCATTATAAAAATTGGTTGTTTAAAAGCCCGCCAACGGTGGGCTTTTAAACAACCAATTTTGGTGTTTCCAGCGCCGAAGGCGCTGGAAACACCAAAATTGGTTTCATAATGAGAATCGCTGTCTAGATGACCGTACTTACCGAACCGTTACGATTAGTGACATAATGTACAGGAAAACTTAGGATAAAACTGATACTGCTATGTCAGACGGAAAAGGATTTGGATTTGGCTTAGGCAAAATGAAAGAAGCCTTCCAAAAAGCGCAGCAAATTCAAGAAGGCGCAAAAAAGCTACAAGAAGAATTAGATGAATTGCGCTTAACTGGAGAATCAGGTGGTGGTTTAGTAAAAATCACACTAAGCGGAAACCAAGAGCCCCAAAGCGTGGAAATTTCTCCTGAAGCTTTGAATGAAGGCGCAGAAGTTTTGTCCGACTTGGTACTTGCAGCTCTAAAGGATGCTTATCAGCTTTCTACAGGCACAATGAAGCAAAAAATGGAAGACCTCACTGGTGGTCTGGGTTTACCCGCAGGTTTCTAACTTTTCAAGAAGTGTGTTCAAGAATTGTGCTTTGCACAATTCTTGAACGAGACTAGAATTTTTATTTGATATTTTTATGATTAACAACCCCGCTTTGCGCGTACAGCGCCGCAACCAGCCTGCCACACTTATTCCCACCGAGCAGCAAGCATCTATTCTCGATTGGCTAGAGTCCACAGGTCGCCTGATCGCTAGAGAAGGTACTGAGTCGAGCTTAAAGTTTGATGACGAAGCTGAAGAATTAAGTGAATTGATGTTAGGCGATGACCCTAACTACATCGATGACGATGACGATGACAATGATGATGACGACATTGATTAGACATAAAAAATGCGGCTAGCCGTATTTTTTATGAGGTAATATGCCTAAAAAACAGAAATTTCCGTATCTAATCGGTTCTAAGTGGACTGCTATGCAAGAAACTTTTGGCTGGCGACATTTTGTTGTAGTGAATCGCAAAAATGAAGGAGAACTAGTTTTTGCCGAGATAAAAGCAGCTTGTGATGATTCTGTAAGATTTTGGCTAAATGCTAAAGCTCTGAAGCGGCGATCGCTATGGTTGCCTGGTTGGAAAACTTTAAAAGAAATGTAAAAAGCCTGCTCACAAAAATGCTTAGCCTAAAAAAGAGGTGTCTATCCGCGACACCTCTTTTTGGGCTAAGCTGAGGCTAAAGCTTTGATATTCATGAGCCTTAAGAAACGCTCAAAATTAAAGTATTTTCCCATCATGTCGCAGATACTAGTCACTTTCACTCCTTCATGCAGACGAACTTGCCCTAGACAAGATTCAATAATACTAACCGTACTCAGGGTGTCTTTACTGACTGAGAGGATTGGTACACCCAATTCCATAGCTTTGTGGGCGACATCATCACTAACAAAGGGACGACCTGTCAAAATCAAGCAATTTGTCGATGTTTCTAGCGCTGCGAACTGAAGATCGATCCGACTGCTGCCTGTAATTACGGCTTTGTTATAGGACTTGCGGAAATAGCTTTGGGCAGAGTTGACATCCATTGCGCCAATTTTGAGTTCCTCCACCATTACTTTCCCTAAATCAATATTTTCAGGACAACAAAGGATGTTTGCGCCAAGTTGCTCTATGATTTCAGAGACGCTGACACTTCGCAAGGTGCGGTTTTCGGGCATGAGGGCAAATACAGGAATGCCTTGATTTTCGAGATAAGGGTGGAGAATCTCGATCGCTGTTTCATATTGTTCATCAGGAATGTCATTAATGACCACACCTAATAGGTGATCGCCAAACCGTCGTTTTGCCATCAAGATATGGTCAACTACTAATAGCGAGCCAAATCGCATTACTAACAAAATGGGAGCTTCGAGTTGATCTGCCATTTCTTCTAGGGATAGCCCAAAAATTGCACCTTCGGCAGTATTTGCAGGTGCTTCTAAAAGTACGAGATCGCCTTCAATTAATTTTTTATACTCATCCAACTTATTACTGTAATCAGCCTTGTCTTCTCCAGATAGACGGAGTTGCAGAGCAGCTCGGTCAAGATTAAGTAGAGTGGGGAGTAAAAGTGATTGCGGCAAATTGAGGACTTGCCGAATAAATTCCACATCAGCTTCAGTGCGTTCGGCTGATTCGGGTAATTCTTTGGTCGTAAAAGTACCTATTGGCTTACCATAGCCAATTTTGTAACCTTTAACTTGCAAGTTATATGTTAATCCCAAAATTGTTGCTGATTTTCCACTGCCTGATCTGGTGGAACCAATCAGCAAATGCTTAGCCTGTGGCACGTCTTGCCCTCAAAAAGTGATTACAATCTTTACAGGGTTGTATTAAAGCGTACATCCCGTTTGGCTATTGTAACTGATGGACTGTTACGGATGCTTGTTGATATTAGTTAATTGTGCATGTAGATTATGCAATATCTCGATAGAGTAACAAAGCATCGCTATCGAAATATTGCGTCACTGACGCGACAAGCATCAAATATTTCTTTGGGATCATGTACTCGTAAGATATCTGCGCCACCTGCAATACAAGAACTACAAGCGGCTATCGTTCCATACAGGCGATCATTAGGATCTGGGCGATCGCTAAGCTTACCAATAAAGCTTTTGCGAGATACGCCCAGCAATAGAGGTGCGCTGATCTCCTTAAAGCTGCGCAAATTTTTTAAAATTTTAAGATTATGGTCAAGAGTTTTACCAAAGCCGATCCCTGGATCGATCGCAATTAAATGTTTAGGAACACCGCAAGCTTTGGCGACCAAAATTGCATCAGCGAGAAATTGCTTAACATCATCCACCACATTGCGATAGCGAGGGTTTTCTTGCATAGTGCGTGGTTCACCTTGCATATGCATTAAAAAAATTGGTACTTGCAACTTTCCCGCTAGAGGTAGCATTTCAGGATCAAATCTCCCAGAGGAAACATCGTTGAGCATATCTGCTCCTGCGGTGATCGCGGCTTTTGCGACACTTGCCTTGACTGTATCAACGGAAATCGGCAAGTTGGGATAGGTTTCGCGAATGGCTTGAATAATTGGCAAAATGCGATCGCATTCTTCTTCGGCGCTAACTGGCAGAGCATTAGGTCTAGTCGATTCACCACCAATATCGAGTATGTCGATATAGGGCAACATCTGCGCGACTTGTTTCAGTGCCTCATCCCGTGAGTTAAATTGACCGCCATCGCTAAAGCTATCGGGCGTAAGATTCAAAACACCCATTAGGTATGTGCGAGCACCCCAAATAAACTGACGATCACGAATTTTCCAGTTAGTTAATTTAGTTGAGTTGGCAGTCTTAGTTGTGCTTGGATTCAATGTTTCAACCTCAGAAATTTTTACAGCACTTAGCGCTATCAAGTAAATAGGAGGCGCAAAGCGCCTCCTATTTACTTAGATGTCCGCGAGAACTTCGGCGGGATGGGGTTCAGCTTTGACCGCAAGATAAATTTTCTCGATTTTACCCTCTGGATCGATCACAAAGGTATTGCGGAAGATCCCCATGTATTCCTTGCCCATCATTTGTTTTTTGCCATAGCTCTCGTATGCTGTAGCAACTTGGGCATCGACATCACAGAGTAAGGGGAATGGTAAATCAAACTTTTCGGTAAACTTTTGGTGGGACTTAGCATCATCAGTACTGACACCAAAAATCAGCGTATTCTTGGCTTGAAACTGAGCATAGTTGTCGCGAAAGCCACAAGCCTCTTTAGTGCATCCAGGGGTGTTATCGCGGGGATAGAAATATAGAACCACACGCTTACCTTTCAGACTAGCAAGGGTCACGATGTTGCCAAGCGTATCAGCAACGCTAAAATCTGGGGCGCGATCGCCAACATTCAAAGCCATAGATATTCTGTATAAGTTTTTATCCAAAACATATTATGAAGCACTAATGCCTGAGAGTACATCTCAACTTTTTGCAGATAGCAGTTCTCATTATAAAAATCGGTTGTTTGAAAGCCCGCTGTTGGAGGTCTTTCAAACAACCGATTTTTGTATTTCCAGCGCCTTCGGCGGTGGAAATACAAAAATCGGTTTCATAATGAGAATTGCTGTTTTGCAGACTTATGTAACCCAGTAGACGACTCTTTGCTCCACCTATTGGGTTTGCAAAAACAAAGCTTTGTGTAATGATCTTTGGCAGTCGATCGCAAATGCAAATTTTTGCAAAAATCCTGTGAATCCTTGGCTCAGTTTGTTGCAACAGCATCGCATTATCGCCGTTATCCGCGCTGACAATATTGTGACTGCTCGGGAAATGGCACTTGCCGCCGCCGCAGGTGGGATTAAGCTAATTGAAATTGCTTGGAATACCGATCGCGCCGAATCACTGATTCCCAAATTGCAGCAGGAATTACCTGATTGTAAAATTGGCACAGGCACAGTCTTAGATCTAGATAGTGCGGAAAAGGCGATCGCCTGTGGTTGTAGCTTTTTATTCACGCCCCATACAAATCCTGAGATGATTGCTAAAGGTGTCGAGAATAATATTCCTGTAATTGCAGGGGCTCTGACACCGACAGAGATAATTACCGCATGGCAAGCAGGAGCCGCAGCCGTTAAGGTTTTTCCAATTAAGGTAGTTGGTGGTATTGAGTATTTAAAATGTTTGCAGCCAATCTTACGAGATATTCCCTTGATTCCCACGGGCGGGATTACCATTCAAAATGCCGATCAATTTCTGGCGGCAGGGGCGATCGCAGTCGGTATTTCTAGTCATCTATTTTCACCAGAAGCGATCGCGGAGGATGACTGGACAACAATCATTGCGCGATCGCAAGCTTTAATCCAAAAAGTTCAACCATTTCAAGATCAATAATGTGTCGTGCTATTCTGTCCCAAAAAAACAAAAGACAGTTGCGGCGCGAAGCGCCGCAACTGTCTTTTGTTTTTTGATTTTGTCATAACATGACTAGCGACAGCTATAAAATTAATTTATGCAATATGCAGCATTAGGTTTAGATGTCGGCAGAAAGCGCATTGGTGTAGCGGGATGCGATCGCCTTGGCATATCTGTACATGGCATCACCACAATTACTCGTAAATCATGGGATGAAGATATGGCAATATTGCGATCGCTAATTATTGAGCGAGATATCGATACCCTTGTAATTGGTTTACCCTACAACATGGACGGCTCTCTTGGTCATCAAGCCAAGCATGTCCAGAAATTTGCTAATGGTGCTGCCAAACAACTGGGCATGGTTTTAGAATTTGTCGATGAGCGGTTAACCTCCTATGAAGCCGAAGAAATGATGCGATCGCAGGGCATTTCCACAAGGCACAACAAAGAAATGATCGATCGCAAAGCTGCCGCCTTAATTTTGCAACAATGGTTAGCCCTCAAGCGTTAAATTTCACAATTTAAAAAGCAAACCCTTACAGGGTTTTAAAAACACAAAGTGGCGTAGCCACTTTGTGTTTTGGTATTAGTTTTATTCTTTTAGGAATAGAAAAAATTGGCAACGAAATCGAAAATCCATTTGGACATGACTTGAATGATTTGCCAATCGATATGATTTGCGAAGGTGTGACAGCCAATATCGAACCAGCGATCGCGTATTCTCCAAAATAAAAAATGGCGCTCAGCGCCATTTTTACCTTTTTAATTTTATTTATTCTTGTTCCTGACGATTGATTTGGGCGATCGCTAATTTTGCTAACACTCGCAATACTTCTTCTTCATCATTCAATAATGGTTGCAAAGATTTGATGACAGTAGGATTGCCAATCTTGCCAAGCGCATTAATTGCGGCTTTACGAACACCTATATCAGAGTCTTGTAAAGCCAAGATTAAATGTGGAATCGCCGCAGGATAATTAACTTGACCAAAAGCAGCGGTCGCTTCAGTCCGAATAATTGGCTCAGGATCAGTGAGCGCTGAAATGAGAATATTGCAGGACTTCTCATCTAACTGTTCTTGAGCAACATGACCAATCGCACCAATAACCGCACAGCGGACATCTAGAGATTCAGAATTTAAAGCTTTATACAGATGTTCCGCTGCATCAGCGCCAATAAATGCTAAAGCCCATGCAGCTTGCCCCTTAATGTCTTGAGGTTGATCAGATGATTCCAGAATCCCTAACAAAGCTGAAGCTGAAGCCTCTCCAGTTCTGGCTAATGCTCCTGCCGATGAACTTCTCACTACCGTATCAGGATCATTAAGGAAAGAGTAGAGTAAGTTTGGCACTGCACTTGGATCGGCAATGATCGTCATGGTTTTAGCCGCTGCTCTACGTAAGACGACATTGGGGTGATTAGCTAGCGCTTCCGTTAGAAATGGAGTAAACAATTCACCAATTTCTCCAATGGTTTCAGCAAATCTGAGTCTAACCAGACCTCTAGGATCGCCTAGACCTTCTACTAGTTGACTGAGGAGTTGGCGATCGCTATTGTCGAAAGTCCCAAGGGAAATCTGATCATTTACCTGTTGAATCAGAATATCGTTCGCTGCTTGAATATCTAGAACTGGATTATCCATTGTTAAATGTCGATGACGAAATTAAAGAAAAGTCTTCTGCTACAGTCATGAGATGGACTTCACAAAGCAAAGTCCGTCATCACTGTAGCGGAAATTATTTAGGCTTTACTTTGCTGTAGGCGAAGTGTCTGAAGGGTAGAATCAATTTTGGCTAGGTTTGGCTCCAACATCGCCAGAGCTTGGCTTTTCATGATTTTAGCTCGCTGAGCCGTAGCGAGGGTATCATTTACAATTCTTTCGCGAAACTGCTCTAACTCAGAGATCATTTCTGCTAATTCTTGAGGGGTAGCCTCTTCGAGCGAGTTCAGTTCTGGAATGTCAAACATAATTATTTATATTGTCTAAAAAAAATTAAATTGATAAAAAAATAATAAGTTCAATTGTCTCAGATTAGGGAGCAAATGTAGTAATAGAACCACAAAAATCAAAAAATTCTCATTGAAAAATTTGTTAAGGGTGTTTGTTCTCTAGCACACTTAACAAATTTTTGTTTTTATTTCTATGAAACCAATTTTGGGGTTTGCTGCGCCGAAGCCGCAGCAAACCCCAAAATGTTTTTTTGCAAGCCTGCCGAAGGCAGGCTTGCAAAAAAACATTTTGATACTGATTAATTCTGGATTTTAATGCGATTAATAGCTTGAACCATCTGACTATCGGAAACTATTTGCTGACGTTGATTTAACTTGAATTTTTCAACGAGATCGCCCATAGTTTTCTCCGTCGTAACGCTCTCTTGCTCTGAAACTTGCCAATTGAAGAGTCGATCTAATCCTTCTAAAGGTGCAAATGAGACGGCTCTATCTGTAAATCGGAACAACTGCATACTGCCTCCACCAACGGCAGGAGCGTTGCTCTGTTGCATTTCCAGGAGCATCTGATGAGCAGGAGATAAGGCATTGGGAGAGCCATTGCCAATTGTCACTTGAGCTGTCAGAGAGTCTGCGTTTAAAGAAAATACAGTACTCGCGATCGCCAATAATCCGAAAACTTTGAATGAAGCCATTTACTTCCCCTGAAATTTAACATGATGAACTGCAACATGTAATATTTCCTTGCCCCCATTAAATCTAGCATTTTTATTGTTTCGCTCTAGCTAAATGTCAGAAAATTAACATAAAACCCAAAAAGCGTGAGGCGGTGCAAAGCACCGCCTCACGCTTTTTGGGTTTTGAAATTGGATTTGGTTGCTATAGTAACGATATACTTCGATTATTTGATAGTTTGTTAAGCAATCGGGTTAAGCAATCGACAAGTAGATTTTAGTAACGACACCATGCTAGAGACGGTAACTGAAGCAGATCAACCAAAGGATTTGTCTAATACACAAGCCATTGAGGAAGTAAATGAGGCTGCGATCGCTGTTGTCGATCCTCCAGTTGTTGATGATGAGGATCTCGAAGTAATTGAAGATGTTGAGATGTCTTTATTCGATCACCTCGAAGAGTTGCGATCGCGAATTTTCTATGCCTTAATTGCAATTTTTGTTGGGATAATTGGCTGCTTTGCTGTCGTCAACAAAATTGTGGCTTTACTAGAAATACCTGCCCAAGGAGTAAAATTTTTGCAACTTGCGCCTGGCGAATACTTCTTTGTATCGATCAAAGTTGCTGGGTATAGTGGCTTATTAGTCGCAAGTCCTGCCATCTTGTATCAAATTGTGCGATTCATTCTTCCAGGTCTAACGCGCAAAGAAAAACGTGCGATCGCGCCAATCGTGTTTGGCTCTAGTATTTTATTTGTCCTCGGCATTGTCTTTGCATACGAGTTATTGATCCCCGCTGCACTCAATTTCTTTATTAGCTATGGCGGCGATGTGGTTGAGCAGTTTTGGTCAATTGATCGCTATTTTGAATTCGTACTATTGCTTTTATTCAGCACTGGCTTAGCATTTCAGATCCCTGTGATTCAAGCCTTGTTAGCAATGACAGGTATTGTTAATTCCACCCGAATGCTTGCTGGTTGGCGCTATGTGGTACTTGGTGCAGTCATCCTCGGTGCTGTGCTAACTCCATCCACAGATCCCATGACCCAAAGTTTGCTCGCTGGTGCAGTTGCCATTTTGTACTTTGGTGGCATTTTTTTAGTTAAGGCTATGGGGAAATAAACAATGAAAAGTACTAGTCACAATTAAAAACTATATTCAAACCCTGCAATGATTGCTGAGCAGCCATTACAGGGTTGGGGGTTTTATATAAAAAAATGGAAAATCAAAATATCTTGATCTACGACACAACCCTTCGCGATGGCACACAGCGCGAAGGGTTGTCGCTGTCAGTAGATGATAAGGTACGAATTGCCGTTCGACTTGATCAAATGGGAGTCGCCTTTATCGAAGGTGGTTGGGCAGGTGCAAACCCTAAGGATGGTGAGTTTTTTCGGCGGATGCAAGAGTATCACCTCAGCAGTGCCGAACTAGTTGTTTTCTGTTCGACAAGACGTGCAGGAATTAAAGCCAAGGATGATCCTATGCTCGTGCCAATTGTCGCCGCTGAGACTAAGTGGATCACTATTTTTGGAAAATCATGGGATCTTCATGTCATTGAAGGATTACGAACAACTCTGACCGAAAATCTTGCCATGATCAGCGATACGATCGCCTATCTAAGAAGCTGCGATCGCCGTTTGATCTACGATGCTGAGCATTGGTTTGATGGCTACAAAAATAATTCTGAATATGCCTTACAGACCTTAAAAACAGCCTTTGATGCTGGAGCTGAATGGTTTGTCCTTTGCGACACCAATGGCGGCACTATGCCCGATGACGTGGCAAAAATCACGGAAGTGGTTGTTGACTCGTTGCGTCAATGGGGTAGTCACTCACCGCAAATTGGTATTCATACCCATAATGATTCTGGACTAGCTGTAGCCAATGCGATCGCATCTGTACAGCATGGGGTAACAATGGTACAAGGCACGATTAATGGCTATGGTGAACGCTGTGGCAATGCCAATCTCTGCACGGTGATTCCTAATTTGCAACTAAAAATGGGTTATGACTGCATTGATTCAAAGAAACTAGCCCATCTCACCGAAGTCTCTCGTCAAGTCAGCGAAATCGTTAATCTTGCTCCCGATGACCATGCGCCATTTGTCGGTGCTTCTGCCTTTGCCCATAAGGGTGGCATCCATGTCAGTGCCGTACAGCGCAATCCCCTCACCTACGAGCATATTGCTCCCGAAAGTATCGGCAACAATCGGCGCATAGTTATCTCAGAACAAGCGGGTATCAGCAATGTGATCTCCAAGGTAGAAACCTTTGGCATTTGTCTTCGGAAAGAAGATCCCGCCTGTCGGCAAATCTTGCAAATGACAAAAGAGCTTGAACTACTTGGCTATCAGTTTGAGTCAGCGGAAGCAAGCTTTGAATTATTAGTCCGTGAAGCATTAGGCGATCGCCCTAAATTTTTTACAATTAGCAGTTTTCATGTTCACTGCGCTACGGACGAGGTCCACAGCAATGGATTGGTTAATTCCCAAGCTACAGTTAAGGTAATGGTCAAAGATGAAGAGCACCTTACTGCCGCTGAAGGCAATGGGCCAGTTGCTGCTCTTGATATCGCGCTTCGTAAAGCTCTAATTAGCTTCTATCCTGAAATTGCTAATTTCTATCTCACCGATTATAAAGTACGAATTCTCAATAGTGATTCTGGAACTAAAGCAACTACCAGAGTATTGATCGAATTCAGTAATGGCAAGAGGCGTTGGTCAACGGCAGGTGTATCGAACAATATTATCGATGCTTCCTGTAAAGCACTTGTAGAAGGTTTAGAATATGGACTTCTATCTACTGTGCGATACACAAAATCTTAAGCTCTTGTCCCATTTCACAGTCTGGACGCAATTACATCAAAACTATAATAGAACTTATAGCAATGTAATACCAAAACACAAAATGGCTGCGCCACTTTGTGTTTTCAAAACCCTTACAGGGTTTGGTTTTTAATTCACAGAAGTGTTGTCACACTTTTGTGAATTGGTATAAAACCCAAATTAATAAAGGCGGAGCAAAGCTCCGCCTTTATTAATTTGGGTTTTATGTCCTAATGGTAAGATAAGGCTTTCAGGGCATTTTTGCGTAAGTTCTATATAATACCAAAACACAAAATGGCGTAGCCATTTTGTGTTTTCAAAACCCTTACGGGGTTTGGTTTTTAATTCACGAAAGTGTTGCCACACTTTTGTGAATTGGTATAAGTTGTGTGTAAGTAAATTTCTAAAGAGGTAGTTATGGATGCAAGTTTTTGGCACCAAAAGTGGAAAGAAAATAATATTGCTTTCCACGAAAGTGAATCCAATCCACTACTTATCAAATATTTTAAAGAGCTTTCTTTAGCAAAGGGTAGTCGTGTATTTTTACCATTATGCGGTAAAACTCTCGATATTCTTTGGCTACTATCTAATGGTTATCGAGTTGCTGGCGCTGAATTAAGCAAAATAGCTATTGATCAATTATTTGCGGATCTTGGCGTGGAGCCAAAAATATCAAGAGTTGATCAAGTAGATCACTACAGCGCAATAAATATTGACATATTTGTTGGTGATATTTTTGATTTGTTTGGCAAGATGCTTGGTCTGGTCGATGCAGTTTATGACAGGGCAGCTTTAGTGGCTCTGCCAGAATCAATGCGTAAGCGCTATACAGCTCACTTAAAAGAGATTACAAATAAAGCGCCGCAATTGCTAATTTGCTATGAGTACGATCAAAGCCTGATGGAAGGGCCTCCTTTTTCAATCAGTAACGAGGAAGTAAATCAGCACTATAGTGATAGTTATGATTTAACTCTCATGGCAAGCACAAATTTGACTGGTGGAATCAAGGGGAAATGTGCAGCAAGAGAGAATGTATGGTTGCTAACAGGTGATTAATACTTGCTTACTGTAAGTACTCTATTCAAACATACAGAATTTCCCAACCTCGTACTTCACTAAGTTGAGAAACTACATAACAAGTCGTTCAAAAGGAATTTAAGTTACTAGCGCAAAGATACTAGAATGACTTAGGCTTGGAGAGGTTTGTGATATTTATGCCAATGATGAGCAATGTCAACACGGCGACAAATCCAGACACGATCGCGACTTTGCACATAGTCCAAAAATCTCGCTAATGCTGCCGCTCTCCCTGGTCTACCGACTAAGCGACAATGCAAACCGATGCTCATCATTTTTGGTGACGTTTCGCCTTCATCGTAGAGAACATCAAAGGCATCACGCAAATAGGCAAAGAACTGATCTCCTGAATTAAATCCTTGAGGAGTAGCAAATCGCATATCGTTATTGTCAAGGGTATAGGGAATGATCAGATGTGGCTTACCATATTCATAATTCCAATAGGGAAGATCATCAGCATAGCTATCGGAATCATAAAGAAATCCACCTTCTTCGACCACTAAACGTCTTGTATGCTCACTTGTACGCCCTGTATACCAGCCAAAAGGACGCTCACCTGTAACCTTTGTATGGATTGCGATCGCTTTTTGCAGATGCTCTCGCTCCTGTTCTGGCGAAAAATACTTGTAATCAATCCAACGATAACCATGACTAGCAATTTCCCAATCAGCTTCGAGCATGGCAGCAACGGCTTCAGGATTGCGTGCAAGAGCCATAGCAATACCATAGATAGTTACGGGAATATTGCGATCGCAAAACATGCGATATAATCGCCAAAATCCTGCACGACTTCCATATTCATAACAAGATTCCATATTCATATGTCGCAGTCCATTAAAGGGAACTGCGCCCACAATTTCTGACAGGAAAGTCTCAGATGCACCGTCACCATGCAGAATACATGTTTCACCGCCTTCTTCGTAATTAATTACAAACTGGACAGCAACACGAGCATTATCTTTCCATTTTGCATCGGGAATGAATCTCCCGTAGCCAATCATGTCTCTTGGGTATGTCATAGTTGAATATTGGTAATTGGTGATTGGTGATTGGTGATTGGTACTTGGTGATTGGGTAATTCGTAATTCCTAATTCGTAATTCCTAATTCGTAATTCCCTAACTGCTAGTTGCCAAAACCAACCGCCATCTAGCAATTTCGATAATTTCAGCGATCGCTTGTTTTTTCTCAACTTCCAGATTGTTTAGCAGCCTTTGCTCAAAAGCTTTGAGGATACTATCTTTGGTGTGGTTGCGGACAGCAATGATGAAAGGGAATGCGAACTTGTCTTTATAGGCTTGGTTAAGATATTGGAAGCGATCGTATTCTGTGGTAGAGAGTTGATCGAGTCCGACGGTAGATTGCTCCTGTACTGAAGCTTCTGCCATTTTGAACTTACTGCCAAGATCGGGGTGGGCGCAGATTAGCTTTAATTGCGCATCATCGCTCATTTTCAAAACGATCGCAGCCATCACTTGATGTAAATTCTGAACATCGGCAAAAGGCTGCGATCGCCATGCTTCGGCGGCTATTTCTGGCGTGTGTTCAAAGATAGAACCGATGGCTTCTATAAATTCTGATTGGCTCATCTGGTTGAGCATAATAATCGTATAACTCAATGTAATGGCCCTCCATTAATAATTTTAGCGATCGCTTTAGTTACATCCAAGGGATCTTCTTGAGAGAGTTGGTCGTACCATTTTTGGGTGATTTCAGGATCTTTCCCATGAATTGTTTCGGCACGATTTCTCGCTTTGTTGACAACTTCAGTGGTGCGGACTTTGCGCTCAGTTTCGTAGCGTCGGAGTGCGTCGGGAACGCTTAAATTCGTGGATATCAGATAGTTGGCTAACACCCAGCCATCTTCGATCGCTTGACATCCACCTTGACCAAGATCTGGACAAGTGGCATGGGCAGCATCACCGAGCAGAGCTACTCTGCCTTTGACCATCTTTGCGATCGGCCCGACATCATGTATTTCTAAACGGGCTACAGATTCAGGCTCGATGCGATCGATTAGTAACTGTACAGGCTCAGCCCAGCCTTGAAAATGTTGCTTCAATTCGCTTTTGTAATTAGCGCAATCGTTAACAGTTCCCAGTGGTAATGGCACATCGAAAAAGAAATAGAAGCGATCGCCTGCTAAAGGCATCAGCGAAGCGCGTTTATGCTCACCTACATAAATCGACCAAGTATCTGCTGCGGCAAGATCTGTACTAATAGGAACTAGCCCATTCCAGTTAACATAGCCAGCGTATTTAGGTTCTACGGATTCGTTGAGAATATACTGACGCAAGAGAGAACGCACACCATCTGCGGCTACCAATAGATCTCCCGTGGCTGTGCTGCCATCCTCAAATTTTGCCGTGACATCACGAAAGCCTTCCACAATACCGATGCACTTAGCCCCAAGTGTTAGCTTGCCACCCGCAGATACAAAAGCCTCTAAAAGCACATTTTGTAAATCCCGCCTTGCGACAGGGTAGGGACGTTGCCCAACTTCTTCAACTAATGGTTGCAATGAAATATGATTAAGAACATTACCCGACAGAAAGCGGTACTCCATGTAATGCATCTCTCCACCGATCGCAGCTAACTTTTGGCTGAGACCAAGACGATTGAGGACTTTGACTCCATTTGACCAGAGCGAGATTCCTGAGCCGATCGGACGCAAATCGCGCACCCGATCATAAATTTCTACTTCATAACCAGCTTGTCGCAAGGCAATTCCTGTAGTAAGCCCACCAATACCTGCACCGATGACAATTGCTTTTAAGCCATACATCGCAACAAACCCATATACTTTGCATACAGTATACATGCATGTTTTTTGATGCACATCAAAATTTCAATAAAGAACCGATTTTTTGTGGCGTGGCTTCGCTGCGCCACAAAAAATCGGTTCTTTATTTTTAGGTTATGAAACTACGATACTCTTGTGTTACAGCAGTTGTCGATCAAACCTGCTACAAAAAGGGGCGCAGGGCGAAGCCCCGCAATAGATTGTATATTTTTATTTGTGGCGGGTTTGAAAACAAATTGCTGTAAATGCGATCGCGCATACCGATAAAATTGTGAGACTCTCTAGCAGCAAGCAACCCTATGGATTTTAAAAGCATTATTCGTGATATTCCTGATTTTCCACAGCAAGGCATCATGTTTCGAGATATTACGCCTTTGTTAGCACATCCTCAGGGACTAACAGCCGTTATCCAAGGCTTTAAAACAAAATTTGCAGAACTGAATATTGGAGAGATTGACTGTATTATCGGCATTGAATCACGAGGCTTTATCCTTGGCGCACCAATGGCGATGGCTTTAGGTTGTGGCTTTGTACCTGTCCGTAAACCCAAAAAATTACCAGCAGCAGTATTTCGAGTTGAATACGCTTTGGAATATGGAACTGATACCTTAGAGATGCATCAAGATGCGATCTCTTCAGGTAAGCGAGTGATTATTATCGATGATGTGATAGCCACAGGTGGAACGGCTGCTGCTGCCGCCAAACTGGTCGAGCAATCAGGGGCAGAACTAATTGGCTATGGATTTTTGATTGAGCTGGATTTTCTCAATGGCAGGAAAGCATTACCAGAAGTGCCAATTTTTTCCTTAGTAAATTATTAACAAAAAAGCGGCGCGAAGCGCCGCTTTTTTTAGACTAGGCGATCGCATTACCAGTCGAAAGCTGTGAGTAGAGACTTAGTGATCAAGACCCCCAAGAAGCCGACAGGAACAAGCCACCGTAGATAGCTGACGAGTTCGGCAACTATGAACCGATCCATCTTTTTAGCTACATCTGGGTTAAACAGTGTTATCGATAAAAGTACGGAGACAAGCTGAAAGGCATGTCCTGCGGTGAATATCTGCGATACGAGGCTGTTGCTGCCGAGCCAAGGGTATCGCACTGAAAATGTGAAGGTAAGCGCCACTAATGCCAAGATTGAGCCACTCCATGCGACTAGACGGGGCGCTAAGTCTACATTTGCGAAGAATGTAAAGATCGTCGGTACGATTAAAGTCAAGAAGAATGGTGTGAAGATCGAGCCTAGAATCGCATTCGGGATACGTTTCATACCTACGCGAGCTTCAATCTGACGGAGAAATGCTCCATTCCAAGCGCGTAGCTGTGTCATTTTAAAGGATATTCCCTGTGGCTTCCATCCATTAACTTTGAGGTCTGGATCGAGTCCTGATTCGTTCAGATCATTCTGATCCTGAGTCATTGCAATCTGATTAGAATTGTATTTAGATGACAACATGGCTACTAGCAGAGACTGGGTGTCAAAGGGGAAAGCATCTAAATTTAATTTGGTCTCAAAGGTCGCCTTGACACGCTGGATGAGCTCTACTTCACCATCATAATGAATGAATAAGCCTGGAACGATTTGAGCATCTTTCTCGATGATGTTAGTGATTTTAATCTGCGGGTTCCAGATGGTGGCTAATTTTGCTACAGCAGCTTCTTGTCCAAACTCCAAACGATTAGTTCCCATCTCGCCAGTATCGAAGGCTAAGCGAGGATCTTTCCAGTTGTACCTTAAATCAAACTGACTCTCAAAGGTATTACTAGCTTCGCTGATTTTGCTGATGTTATTTACAAATAAGGCTACACCTACATTTATAGGGAGAGCCACATTAGAAGGAAAAGGAACAAGATTATTCATCCCCAGTGGGTTTTCGTCTGGTGTAGTAGTTTTTTTGGCGATATCTTTAACTGGCGGCTTTGTTGGATTAGCAGCACCATCTTTGTTTGCTGGAGGCTTTGCTGCATCAGTAACTGTGGGGTTTGCCACTGACTGATTAGGTGCAGGTGTTGTGGGATTATTTGTCGCTTCAGGATTAGATTGCGCAAAGATAGCGGTCGTTGCGATGTTTGCTCCTGCCCCAATATAGGTAGCAAAAGTGAAGGAAATGCACAATAAAAAAATGGTGAGGATGTGGGATAGCGAAAATTTCCATGGTCTACGCATTTTTTGACTCCTTCACAGCATCTTTAGTATTGCCCTTTCCATTCCCTTTAGAGACAACAAGAGTTTGTAGCGATCGCGCCATGCCGCCAATCTCATCGCGGCGGTTTGCCAAATCTTCGAGATCAGGGGCTGGATTTCCATCGGCTAGTTCGTTGCTGGCACTTGCGATCGCGGCAAAGGGCTTGAGCAACATGGCATTAACCACGATTAACAAAGCACCAGTCAGCAACACTATCTGTAATCCTGCCATTGCAACTGTGCCTGTGAGTGCCCACCTTTGCTGATTCTGGAATTCACTAAAGTCTCGAACTGCCACTACCGCACCGATACGTTCACCCTTGTAGTCCAGCACGGGCACTAAGACCAGTCCGTAGTCATTGCCATTGACGGTGAGAAGTTCAACAGAAACATCACGCGCCTTGGCAAAGACTGCGGGAGATAGTAGTGGCTTGAGAGCCGCCCAGTCTGTGACTTCGACGGCTTGGTATCCACCAATGATGCGCTCACTATCTGGACGAGGCTGCAATTTGGCGACCTCAGTCATCAATTTATCGTCGATGAACACACCCACATCAAAGCCTGTATTTGTCTTAGTTTGTGAGAGCACCGATGAGAAACTTAAGCCTATTTCAAAGCTACCGATCAACCCCTCATCATCTTTGACTGGATAGACTGCGCGAATGCTAAGCCCGCGCCGACCGATTTCCATACCGCGTTGAGGTTCCCCAGTGCGATTAGCTACCAGTAGCATCTGACGAAATCCACTCAGATCTTCACCATGTCCATCCTTAAGAGCATAGATACGCAAGAAAGAGATCGCAGGTGGCAAGATAAACTGCCCCTCTCTGATTCCAAACTGATCGCGTTGGACAATCATGGCTGGCAATAGACGATTTGCGATCTCTTCGCGGTTTTTTGCCCGAAAAGCTTGCTTGATCGATGGCAATGAAGACACTAATGAAGCGCGGGCGGAGGCTTTGTTAATCTGTTCGGCGATGTTGCTCTGGATCAATGTGGATGTAACATTCAGTTCTCGTTTCTTCGCACTTTCGATCATGGCATTGTTAGCCTGAAACCCCGAATATGCCGACACGATCGAAGTGGTTATAGCCACCATAAACAACAACAGTTGAGACTTCCACTTAATATTCATATTTTGCTTGCAGTTAATCTACAGGAGGCTGATTCCATTTCTTAAAGCGAATTGTGCTCAAGCCATAATTAATAAATTTTTGAAACTGTTGCTTTGCAACAGTTTCAAAAATTTATAGTAGTTTGTTTGGTCGCAAATTGTTGTAGTTGTTATTTTTTTTGATGTCTAAACCCCAATGCACAAAAGTGTGCCGACCCTTTTGTGCATTAAAAATCAAATCCAGCAAAGGAAAAGACAGTGCTTAGCACTGTCTTTTCCTTTGCTGTTAGGCAAAAATACCGCGAGCTTTGTCAAAGTAATATTTGCGATCGTCTAGACCGTTATAGCCACCATTCACACGTAAAGTCACTTCTTCGACACTTGCACCGCGATCGCATAGGGCATTCATATTGTTGTTAGACCACCAAAACCCAGCACTGGTAAATGGATATTTTGATGCAACATAGGCGACTCCATCCATCACTTTAGGATCAGCGATCGCCTTACTAAAAGCCTGATAATTAGCCCGCCCTGTAAGCTGAATCACTCCAGCCCCTTTATATTTTGGTCCGTCACCTGGATTCACATTCCCCAAATCTTGGCGACCTTCATAATCCTTACCATCGGCAAATTCTTGTGTATATTGCAAGCCACCAGACTCGTGGGCAATTTGACTAAGAAAATGCCGCAATCTAGGCGCGGTAGTAATCTTGTAGCGAACTAAACAGGAGTTCAAATCTTGAAGTTGAGCATCTGTAATTTGTCTGCCAAAGAATGATTCAGCTTGTTTTTTACTGACAATTTGAGGAGCGTCAGGTACTAGTCCTTCCCAATGTGGTGGAAAAACGAAGTAAGTTCCACTACCAGCCGCTAAAATTACTTTGACATGTCCATTGTCAGCAGGTTCAAATTTATCAAATCCATAGGTTTTACCAACGGGGACATCTATCGTTTCGTTAGGTTTTGTGAGTTGTGCTGAATCCACTGGGCGCACTTTCAGTTTTGTCGCAACCTTAGCCTTCATTATTCCCATATCATGCTCACCACAATGACTAGATACAATAATTATCAGCTTCTGGCGTTATTTTTGTAAATGAAGTCTATTGAGTTTTTCTTCAGAACTATATGACATTTTTTTGTGGTTTTATTGAGAAAATCAACTAAACTAAAATTTTGATGTTAACAAGCTTGAAACTAAAATGAATGACTCAGAAACTCGCACTCAAAATATCCCTGTACAACTGGAAGATGGAACTACGATTCTGGTTGAGGTAACACAAACTGGGCGTGAGGATGTGGCAAATGAAGCCAGTAAGTTTAAAGCGGTAACTGATGCGCTCGGCGGAATTGTCCAAGCGATCGCTGAGCCGATTAATCGTGCTAAACCTAATAAGGCGACGGTGAAGTTTGGTATGGAGTTAGCGGTTGAGGCGGGTCAGTTAACAGCCGTACTGGTCAAAGGTAGTGGTAAGGCAAATCTAGAAATTTCGCTAGAATGGACAAAGGAAATAGGGACGGTGAAGACCATTGGCTAGTCTCAGTCCTGACAATCTCCATACTTGTACGGTGAAGCTAAGTATTGATAATACTCACGGTACAGGTTTCTTTGTGGCGGCGGGGCTGATTTTGACCTGTCATCATGTGGTTAAAAATGCTGGCGATCGCCCGATTAAGGTGAGATGGCAAAACCAAGAGGATTTTGCAGTGGCGAAGGTTTTACAGTCTTTTCCCGATCCTGTCGATCTGGCTCTGTTGCAATTTGAGACGTTGGAAGCTTTAGCCTGTGTGGAGTTGGATGGGGCGATCGCTGCTTTTGACGATCTTTTTGCCTATGGCTATCCTGATATTGACCCGAATGGTGCGCCTGTAACGTTGCGATACGATGGGCTGAATGGTGATGTGCCGCCGAAGATTAAGTTTAGTGATGGCAGGGTTCGCTCGGGGTTAAGTGGTGCGCCGTTGCTCAATCCTGCTACGGGTAAGGTTTGTGGTGTTGTTAAATATACGGAAGATCGCAGTTTGCCCTTGGGTGGTGGTGGAATTCCGATCGCGACAGTGTTTGAGTATTTTCCCGATCTTGCGACTCAAAATCGTCAGTTTCACCAGCAGCAACGGGGTGATGTGAATCCGTTTCAGTATGGTGCGCCTGTGTCGCCCGATCGCTTTTATGGTCGGGTGAGTGCGATCGCCGATGTCAAAAATCGGATTGGGGCAATTTCGGCGCAATGTGTGAATATTGTCGGGTTGCGGCGCAGTGGCAAGAGTTCGTTTTTGCGCTATATCAAGGAACGTCCGCAAGTTTTCTTTCAGGATTCGCAACAGCCGTTAATTGTGTTGTTGGATTTGCAAGATAGTAAGTTTCACGATCCTTATGGACTGATGGAAGGATTGAGGCGTGGTATTAAAGCACAGGTTGGGACAGCGCCTTGGGGTAGGGGTGATAATATCGATCCCTATGAGGTCGAGGATGCTTTGCTGGAACTGAGAGATGAGGGTTATCGATTGATTGTGATTTTGGATGAGTTGGAAAGTATTGGTTATCGGTTGGATAAGTTTCAAGATTGGGGTGAGGATTGGCGATCGAAGGCTGGGGCGGGTTTGTTTTCGCTGGTGGTGGCGAGTCGGCATCCGCTTAGTGAGATTTATAAAAATTTGGGTTTAACTTCACCGTTTGGAAATATTTTTAGTACGACGGTGTTGGGGGCGTTAGAGATTGAGGCATGGGAGAAGTTATTGCGAGATGGCTTTTCTAGTTGTGGGACGGACACGCTGAATTTGGTTAATAATTTGGCGGGGCGGTTGCCTTTTTATACACAGATGGCGGCGGCGTTGATTTGGCAGCATGGTGATGTGGAAGTGGTAAAAAGGGAGTTTCTATTTCAGGTGCATTCGCATTGGGCGGGGATTTTTTATGATCTGTCTGATTTGGAACGTCATGCTTTGAGAGTGGCGGCGGGGAAATCGGCAACTGCGGCGGCTCCTGTGACGCGGGATTGGTTGCAACGGTATGGGTTGTTGGGAACTAATGGGGAGTTGTTTAGTGATGTGTTTGCGGAGTTTGTGCGAGGTTTGCGATGAATGAGGCTTTGAAGTTGTGGTTGAGGGAGAGTTGGGAGTTGTGGTATTGGGCGATGTTTTTTCCTTCTCGGTTGCAGGAGAGGATGAATGAATGGAGTCCTGTTGAGGAGCGTTATGGATACAGACCAGACACAACCTTTCAAGATATTCTTTTTAGTCAGACAAATCGGCGCTTTCTATTCCAATTCATTCAAATTGTTTGCCTTTTTAGCTTGCCTCTTATTATAGAGATTATCTTTTATGGTCGATCCTTGGATTTGTTATTATTCCCAATTATTCTTTTGGCAACTTATGGTATAAGTCTAGTTTTCCAAATAGATTTTCATTTTCCATTAATTTTTGCCCTAGTTTATTTAGTAAACCCTACTTTCTTTGTTACAGGTCTGATCAAATTTATTGAATTCTCACTACTTGTATCGCAGAATTTTATAGGATTATTATTAATTAGCAGTCTAGGATTTATCCTAACAATTACTCTTTTAAGTTTAGAACATAGCTCACTATTAACAAAAAAAAGACTACTAATATTTGTCTTTATACTTATTTCAGTCAGTTGTATTTGGATAGGAACTCAAAACTGGGTATTTACTTTATCAGTTGCTGGATGCTTAGGTATTATTTTACTCTCATATCGAAAAGCCTTTGAATTAGAAAAAATATTGATAAATGTTATTGGAATAACTATTACACTCTCAGTTTCGGTTGTTGTTTGTGCTTTTTTATTAACCAGTATTGATATTGCCAGCAATATTATTATTAGCATTGTGTATTCTTTTCTTACATTTAGATCTGGTTACATATCTCAAAAAGTTAATTATAGCATTCGATATAACGTTGAAAATATTACGAACTATTCGTACAGAATTTGTTACAGCGTTTGTTATAACATTGGGATCATTCTTGTAAGTATTGTTTTGGGCATAACTGTAGGCGTTATGATGAGCATCATTACAAATATAGGTGCTTTACCATTACCTATGTTTTTCTTCGCCTGTTGGCTGGTTGGAGTGAGTCTTTCTACTACGAAAGAAAAATGGTTGGGAATAATTGCTGCTATTATTATGACTGCATTTAGAATTGAGGATGAAAGTTGGCTGATTTTGCTATCTTTCTCAATTACATTACTTGCTTATTATAGAATTTACCCTGAATTTATATCATTTATATTCAAACTAGTAAATACTATCTCTTATCGTGTTACACAATATCCATTCGATGTTTTAAGAAGATTACCACCCTTTACTAGCGAACTACTCTGGCTCCCCTTACCCAATCACGATCGCATCCTCATCGCCGCCTTTCGCCAAAATCCCCTAGAAGCCCTACCAATTTTTCAATCCATCCAAAAGCAGCCCCTCTATGGATTCCAACAAACAATTAAAAACGCCTTACCGCAACTAGTCGCCGATCAATTAACCGCCATTCACACCATTCCCGAACTCATCACCACAGCCACACCCAACCACGCCATCTTACCCCTACTCGTTCCCTCCCTATACCAAACTGAACTATTAGATACTAAATCCCTCAACGTTGAACTTCTCCCCACCTTCCAAAAATATGCTCAAAATATCGAAGCAGCCCTCCAAGCAGGAAGTATTGCCCTCCGCGAACGCGGCTTAGAACGCATCCTTGACCAACTATCCACATTAAATTCCCAACTATCAGGACTAGTCAAAAGCAAAGCCATCCCACGCTGGCAAAACGTAATCAAACAGTGGCAAACCATCATCCAGCAAGAACTAGAACAACTCCAACGCCAATCCCAAGGCGAAATCCTTAACCCCTTTCAGTATGGCAATCCCCTCACCCGCGACAGAGCGCAACTATTTAAAGGACGTTCCGCCTTTGCCGATCAAATCGTCCGCCAAATCCTCGATCGCAACCGTCCCACCATCATCCTGCATGGTCCCCGACGCTGTGGCAAAAGCTCCTTCCTGCTCAACTTACCGCGCCTCCTAACCAGTGACGTTTTACCAGTATACATCGACCTCCAAAGCCAATCCGCCAGCCAAAGCGAAGCCGACTTTTGCTTCACCATCGTTCGTGCCATCCACCGCGATGCCCGTAGCCAACAAGTACTCCTACCCGCCCCACCCAAACGCGAAGAATTTCGCCTCAGTCCTTACACCCAACTCGAAGACTGGCTCGACACCGCCCTAACCCAACTAGGCGACAGACGTATCCTGCTGAATATCGATGAATTTGAAGCGATCGGCATAGCAATGGAACAGGGACGTATTAGCAACAGGCTCTTTGATCAACTCCGCAGCCTGATCCAACATCAATCGCGCCTCAGTTTCCTCTTCTCTGGAGTCCAAACCCTAGACGAACTCGGAACCAATTGGAGCAGCTACTTCATTAGCGCCATGCCCATCGAGATGACCTACCTCAACCCCGACGAAGCCAGAGAACTACTCCTCAATCCCGATCCCGAATTCACCCTCGAATATGACACAGGCATCGTAGACCAAATCCTCACCCTCACCCGTTGCCATCCCTACCTCCTCCAACTCCTCGGCTGGGTACTCGTACAACTAGCCAACACCACTCACACCCAACTCGTCACCCCCACCCTCCTCCAGTCCGCCATCCCCGAAGCCTACATCAACGGCATCGGCTACTTCACCAACGTCTGGGAACAATTCACAGGCACAAACCCCACCGAAATCACCGCAGGACAACAACAACTCCTAGCCCTAGCCCAAGGACAACAACCCCACCCCACCAACGAAGCAGCCCAAAAATCTCTACAAAGAATGCTCCGCTATCACATCATCGAGAAAATCGATAACCAATACAAATTTGAAGTCCCCTTAATCGAACGCTGGGTCAGAGAGAAGTCAAGCTAAATATATTCTCGCCTATGGCAGAATATGAAAGTAGCGATCGCAGTTTACAAACAAGGATCACCATCGGGAGGATGCCAACCACCTCTGAGCCATAACGCTCTCGCTCGGATGATAAATCTGTCATTGTGGCGATCGTCATTGAGATCTAATCTGTGGCAAGTAGCACGACCAACTGCGGTTTTGCCAACAATCTGTAATCTATCAACCGACCAAACATAATGCTCTGCCCAGTTCTGTTGCCGTGGGTTAAAAAGAGCTATTTCTCTTTCCGTCTCAGGATCGATACCAGTTATGAAATTATAACGGCGACTATTGCATCGAGAACAAGCAAGAGCCAGATTATCCACATCATCAGTACCGCCTAAAGATTGTGGTAGAAGATGTTCCATTGTAAAGCGATCGCTGTTTAGATATTCTGGTGAATGGCAGTATTCACAGAGACTTCGGGCGCGTTCTCGGACAAATTTTCGGGCTTGAGAGGACACCATGAGGCTTTTTCAGCAATTTGGGCATTAATCAGAGTAAAAATGCGAGACAGTTCCGTAATACCTTCAAGTTCAGCGATTTGCTCATTGGTGAGGGCATCTGCTTTCTTTCGATCTAAAAGATTTTCTAGGCGATCTTGCAAATCATCTGTGAGACGAAATAGAAAGACATTACCTAAAGGAACAATATTCATCCCTACAGGTATAAGTGACGATGGCTGCACCATTGATTGGGTAATCATTTCTCACCTCGTATCTTTCTAAGAAACTTTATTTAGGATAGCGCAATATCGAGAAAGTCAATAACCAGTACAAATTTAAAATGCCATTAAGCGATTACTGAGTCAGAGAGAAGTCAAACTGAATATTTGCTAGCCTATGGCAAAATATGAAAGTAGCGATCGCGCATTTATTTTGTGGCAAAGCTCATGAGTATTACGCGAATATTATGTAAAAAACCTATTTATCGTAAGGACTAAAAACCTATGACTTGGAAAATTGAAGAAGCACAAGAACAATTTTTGGAAGTTGTTAATGCTTCTGGACAAACTCCTCAACTAATTTATCAGCGCGATCGCTTTGTTGCTGCGGTAATTCGTGCTGACCTATTTCAAGAATTTCTCACATGGCAACAACAGCAAAAACGGACTTCCCTAGCCGATACCTTCGATGAATTACGACAGATTTGTATTGCGGAAAACTATACCTTCGAGATTAGCCCACGTTGCGATCGACCTAACCCCTTTGCGGAAATGCTGCCATGACCTTTCTCTGCGATACAAATATTATCAGTGAGCTAGCTAGACCTCGCCCAAATTCTGGCGTAGTTGATTGGAGTCAAAATATTACGTTCATAGCCATAAGTGTAATTACGATTGAAGAAATCACTTACGGACTAACAGCAAAGCCGAATGCAAAGATTCAAGATTGGTTTCAGCATTTTCTAAGTTATTCATGCCAAATATTACCAGTAACACCTGAAATAGCTCAATGTGCAGGGCTAATGCGTGGCAACTTCAGAACAAAAGGAATTTCTCGCTCTCAAGCTGACATTCTTATTGCTGCGACTGCTGAAGTTCACGATCTAATTCTGGTTACGCGCAATACTCGTGATTTTGAAGGTTGTAATATTCAAATCTTGAATCCGTTTATTGAATGACGAGTACTATAAATTTGAAGTCCCCTTAATCGAACGCTGGGTCAGAGAGAAGTCAAACTGAATGTTTGCTAGCCTATGGCAAAATATGAAAGTAGCGATCGCAAAATTTCTCACAAAAAACTATGACAGTTATAAAAGCGACAAATTTACCCTTTGCTATTTCTAAGGAAGAAATCACGCAATTTTGTCAAAAAAATGGGATTGCTAAACTTTCCTTGTTTGGTTCAGTTTTACGGCAAGACTTTCGACCTGATAGTGACGTTGATATTTTAGTAAGTTTTCTCAGCGATCGCAAAGTTAGCTTCTTAGACCTCGCACGTATGGAACGCGAATTATCAGTATTATTTTCAGGTAGAAAAATCGATTTGAGAACCCCTAAGGAATTAAGTCCATATATTCGCGATCTCGTGATTAATGAGGCTGTAGTGCAATATGGCAATTGATAACATAACTCGCCTACATCACATGATCGACGCAGCAAAAGAAGCGATCACATTTGCTAACGGTAAAAGTAGAGAAGAGCTTGAAAGCGATCGCTTACTCCTATTAGCTTTAGTCAAAGATTTAGAAATCATTGGTGAGGCAGCCAGCAAACTCACTACAGAAATTAGAGAGCGTTATCCCCGATTACCTTGGATCGATATTATTACTATGCGAAATCGGCTAGTACATGAATATTTTGGAATTGATGAAAGTATTGTTTGGGATACCGTAACAAAAGATTTACCTCCTTTGATTGAGGAACTAGAAATCATTCTTCAACACGAAATTGATTTGCTAATTAATTGATCTCGATCGCTAGATGGCAAAATATGAAAGTAGCGATCGCGACTTGTAATATTCCATTCTCAGATTTATGCCTAATCAAATTGTCCCCGCAGACTACGAGCAACTATTGCGAGATCTAAAAAGTCGCATACGTTCAGCACAAATCAAAGCCGCCTTAGCCGTAAACCGAGAACTGGTATTACTCTATTGGCAAATTGGACGCGAAATTTTGCAGCGACAGGGGCAAGAAGGCTGGGGAACCAAGGTAATCGATCGCCTAGCCAAAGACCTCAAACAAGAATTTCCCGAAATGAAGGGCTTCTCGTCTCGCAATCTAAAATATATGCGAGCATTTGCCGATACTTGGGCAGACGAACAAATAGTGCAGCAAGTTGCTGCACAAATTCCTTGGTTTCATAATTGCATTCTGCTCGACAAGGTAAAACCAAAACCAGAGCGCATTTGGTACATGCAAGAAACAATCGCCAATGGTTGGAGTCGAGCCGTTGGAACACCAGATCGAGACAAAACTCTACCAACGTCAGGGAAAAGCAATTACCAATTTTGAGTTAACCTTGCCCCAGCCACAATCCAATTTAGCCCAACAACTGATTAAAGATCCCTACACATTTGATTTCTTAACTTTGGCGCAAAATGCCCAAGAGCGAGATCTAGAGAAAGCTTTACTTGATAGCATTCGTAGTTTTCTATTGGAACTTGGGACAGGATTTGCTTTTGATCGAACAATTAGAAGCAGAATTGGCAACAGTTGAAATGATAGAAACGGAAAGCAATTACTTATCAGATTGAGATTTACAGCGATGGGACAGGGACTCATTAGCGCCAATCTCACGGTAACCTAGAATTGTGGTTTAGATTGATTTAGGGATTTTGTAGTGGCTACTCGGCAAAAAATTGGGGTGATTGGTGGCGGACAACTTGCGTGGATGATGGCGATCGCAGCCAAACATCTTGGCGTTGAATTAGCTATTCAAGCTGCAAGTTCTGATGACACAGCCGTAAATGTTGCCGATCGCGTAATTTATGGAGAAGTTGCTGATGCTAGCGCAACAGCCAAGCTTGCTGAGTATTGCCAAGTAATTACCTTTGAGAATGAATTTGTCGATCTAGTTTCTCTACAAAAACTCATCAATCAGACTGGCGATCGCGGCTTATTGTTTTTACCAAAATTAGAAACCTTGGCGATCTCCGTCGATAAGCTGAACCAACGCCAACATTTTCGCGATCATCAGATTCCCACACCCGAATTTTATAGTGTCGATACAGAATTAGAACTTTTAGCATCTGCCGATCACCTCAGCTATCCCTTAGTTCTCAAAGCGCGACGACATGGCTATGACGGCAAAGGAACATGGGTTATTGGCAATGAAATAGAATTGCGAGCGGCTTGGGAAAGTATGCATAAATCTCCTGCGATCGCAGAAGCTTTCATTCCCTTTGAGCGCGAACTTGCTGTCATTGTGGCGCGATCGGAATCAGGAGAGATCGTCATTTATCCAGTTGTCGAAACTCTGCAAACCAATCAAGTTTGTCGTCGCACGATCGCTCCAGCTCGTGTTGATCCCAAAGTTAGAGAAAAAGTGGAAAACATTGCCAAGCAAATTGTGACCACCCTTGATGCGATCGGTGTATTTGGAATCGAATTCTTTTTAACAGCCGCAGGAGAAGTTAGCGTTAACGAAATTGCGCCACGCACCCATAATTCAGGGCATTACACCATTGAAGGTTGTCAAACTTCGCAATTCGAGCAGTTACTCCGTGTTGTCAGTGGAAGGCAACTCGGTAATGTATCGATGATTGAACCTGTGGCTGTAATGGTTAATTTACTGGGGTTTGAGAATGCTTCGGGTATAGATGCTGATTATTTAGACAAACGCAAGACGATCGCAAGCTTCCCGAATACGCATATACATTGGTATAACAAAACGCGATCGGCAATTGGGCGCAAGCTTGGTCACGTTACGATTTTGGCAGAAACTCACGATATTGCTATAGATATTAGCGATCGCATCGAACACATTTGGTATAGCAATTAATACCAAACCCAAATATGTAAGGATGCGCCCCTGCGGGGCGCATCCTTACATATTTGGGAATTTGGTGAATCAAGCCAAAATGCTTATATAGAAAGCATTTCAAATAAGCGCTTTAGCCGATGAAAACCCTTTTAGCTTCGTGGGAAGTTATATATGCGTCTCAATTGTTTCATTGAACAAGAGTTGGCGGGAAATGGATTTACTGACGTTGCCATTTACCCGCTTTTTTTTCGCGTAATTTCGTATAAAAGGTGGTGCGAAGCACCACCTTTTATACAGTTTGGCTGGCATGATAGGAACTGCGTACCAAAGCTCCCGATCGCACATGGGCAAACCCAATCTGTTTTGCGATCGCTCCTAGCTCGTCAAATTCTTCAGGAGTCCAATATTTCTGCACAGGCAAATGTTCAAGGGATGGACGCAAATACTGCCCAATTGTCAGGGAACTGCATCCGATCGCATATAAATCTTGCATTGTCTCCTTTAGCTCCTCCAAGGTTTCACCATGCCCCACCATCAGCCCTGATTTTGTAATAATGCGCGGATCGATCTCCTTCACCATTGCCAAAACCGATAGCGATCGCTCGTACTTAGCACCACGCCGCACTTTCCCCTGCAAACGCCTTACTGTCTCAATATTATGGTTATAGCAAACTGGCTCAGCCAAAGTCACCATCTCAATGCAACGGCGATCGCCCCGAAAGTCGGGAGTGAGTACTTCGATTTTTACATTTGGACGCGATCTCCTAATCTCCTGCATCGTATCCACAAAACACCCAGCTCCCTGATCCGCCAAATCATCTCGTGCTACCGAAGTCAGCACCACATAATCTAAGCCCAATAAATTTACCGCCTCCGCCACTTTTCTCGCCTCATCAGGATCGAGTGGCATCGGTTGATGACCTTTATCGACTTGGCAAAAACCACAAGCACGAGTACAAGTTGGCCCCATCAACAAAAAAGTTGCCGTCTTTTGGGCATAGCATTCCGCTCGATTTGGACATCGCCCCTCTTCACAAATAGTATGAATCCCTCGCTGCTTAATAATTTGCTGAACTTCAGAGATTTCACTAGCTTTGCCGATTTGTGGTCGCAACCAACTGGGTAACCGTAACTCTTCTTTGGCGGGCATATCGTTATATAAAAAATAGGAGAGGTACTTTGTACCTCTCCTATTAAAACTTATAAATGAGAAGCAACGCTTTGTATCAGCAATTGTCATTATAAAATTCGGTTTTTGAAAGCCCGCCTACGGCGGGCTTTCAAAAACCGAATTTAGTGTTTCTAGCGCCTTTGGCGCTAGAAACACTAAATTCGGTTTCATATTGAGAATTGCTGTCTTTGTCACACCTCAAATTTGTAGGTTTGTCAGAAAAAGTCTCATAAAACCTGATTAAAACCCTTTACAGATGTACCCCTATTGACTAGCATATTGCACTGATACATTTTAATAGCCGTCATGATGCGTGGGACACAAGTAAAAAACAAGAGAGAATAGGCGCGACGCGCCTATTCTCTCTTGTTTTTTACTGAACAAGCAACAGTAAAGAATTTTGGAGGGGTAGTGTTTGATCTATTAACCAATATTCTGATTTGGATTATTGCAATCCCAATTTTTGTAATTCTGTTTAGGGCTATTCCCAAGGACTGGTTTCGTCTATTTGGATTAGTAATATTTACAGCGTTAATTGCGATCATTTTTGCGAACTTCAGATTTGTGGAAGAGCCGATCCCCAAAACTGTTGTTGAGTTTCTCACGTTCCCATTTACGCTAGTTGGGCTTTTGCTGCTATTGCTATTTTTTAACTATTGGCTCAGACTCAAAAATCTCAACGTTAAAAGTGGGGAAAAGGTTGACAATAAAGCTGCTAACGAGAAAGTTGCTACAGTTAGGAAAGAAATATTAATAGTTTTACTGATCTTTGCGATCGCCACTAACAACGCTACCTCAGAACTATTTACCTGTTACTTAGAACAACAAGGCTCAAATGCGATCGAGCAGTCTTATCGTCGTCCAGTTCGTAATTTGACAGAACAAGAACTATTGGATTTTAGGCGAGGAGTTTACGATCTCATTGTCGTCCTTGCCGAAAATCCTCCCTATGAGCCACGTCTCCAAGAAGCAATCAGATTATGGAATGAGGCTGATATCCAAAAGAAACCATACATCATCTTAAGTGGGGGTAGACGAACATCATACCCCCCGACAAAAGGGTACGCCTGTCTTACTCCACCAGAATCACCGCCAACGCGCACCAAAGAAAATGTCAGAGATGCGATCGCTAGCCGAGTGGGCATACCCAACATTGGATTGCAGTATGACCCTCGCTATGAGGGCTACTTTACCAATAGAGCCGCCCCTAGCGAAGGTATCCCTCAAGTTGACCTAACCGAAGCTGATCAAATGTGTAGTGCTTTGACTAGTTTCCCAAATATCTCTTCAATTCGTTCTTTTGTGATTATTGAGCCATCTGGCATAACGGTGCGAAGCAGTGGCGATGAAATTAGCAAACTAATCAAATCTCTAGAAAAAAACAAGCTAATTGCTGAAGATACCCGCAACAGCAGAAGAATCTTGTTAATCACTTCTCCCACTGAAGCAACTCGTGCTTTTTTGTCTTTTAGAAACCAAGATCTTAATGCATCATTAACAACTGCTAGCTATCCATCCGATAGCCACAGTAACCTAGGCGAGCAATGTCCTTGGCCAATTGGTAAGCAGTTTAGACTCAAACCACAGTATTTTCTTTTTAACGCCGAAGCTTTCGTCAAATCTGAGCGAGTGTGGACTGAAGTTAAAGAATTAGTATTTTACACCCTCAGATTTTGGCTGCGTCCACCGTTAACAGATGAGCGTTCTTATTATCCCAAGCAACCAGTCTAAATAATACCAAAGCACAAAACGGCTACGCCATTTTGTGCTTTTAAAACCAGAAATTCTCATTATAAAAATCGGTTGTTTGAAAGCCCGCCGTTGGCGGGCTTTCAAACAACCGATTTTGGTGTTTCCAGCGCCAAAGGCGCTGGAAACACCAAAATCGGTTGCATAATGAGAATTGCTGTTTTAAAACCCTTACAGGGTTTGTTTTTTAATTCACAGAAATGTTGTCACACTCTTGTGAATTGGTATAAAACCGAAAATAGAGTTGCGGCGCTTTGCACCGCAACTCTATTTTCGGTTAAATAAAAAAGCCTCGCTTAGCGAGGCTTTTTTATTGTTTATTTCTTACTTAGCTGCGCCCTGAGCTTCTAGAAGCTGTTTTAAACGCTCTAGGTCAGATGCCCAACGTGGGTCAGGTTGATGAGCTTCAGAAGATCCACTAGAACTAGATACACTTCCAGTAGTTTTCTTGTTGTTATTGCTACGCTTTTTGCGTTTTGCTGCGGCTTTAACTGGTGCAGCAACTGTACTTGTTATTGGAGATTCGCTCTCTGACTGAGAGGAGTCATCAGAAGAAACATCTTCCAAATCAGAACCATCTTCGGCTTTACCTTTGGTACGAGGCAAAGCTTTTTCTAGCTTTAATACAGCACCGTTGAAATCATAGCCATTAAACTTCTCAATGACTACGTCAGCAACTTCATCAGAGTCGACAGTGACAAAGCCAAAACCACGGCATTTGCCTGTTTTGCGATCAGTTATAACTTTCAACGATACTGAATCACCTGATTCATTGAAAATTTTTTCTAGAGCTTGGCGATCTAATTCTGCTGGCAAGTTGCCAACATAAAGGCGAATGGACATGATAATAGAAAACCTCTACGCTATAAAATCTTCAGCAGGTGACTAGAGCAGCCGCTACAAAAAACTTGTTTAAAAAACTTGTTTGCTACTTGTTAGCTTAAATTGGAGCTATTGATTACGTGCTACCTGCGATTAATCAACTTGATACGACACTCTTGTGCCATGTATCAACATAACATACAAAATGCTTGTCTTAAAAATAAAATGTAATGAAAGTATCAAAATTCAATCAATATCAAAAAGCATATATAGCGATCGCGAACTTGGACATCAACAAAACCAATTTTGGTTTTGTAATTTAGAACTGATTTTTCGGGCGCAATCAAAAACAAGAGAGATTTGCAGCATTTAGCGCTGCAAATCTCTCTTGTTTCTTTTGAAGCTGAGACAGCCATGATTTAAATATTAAGTTTTGATGTTTTTTGAGGTTAATTACTTGACGAATAAAATTTAACTATAGTATTATCCGCTTCCATAAATTTGCATGGTATTTACATGGAATTTTTCGGGATTTTTATTCTTAGTTACTGTTTATGGATTGGTCAGGCTCTTAATGATGCTCAAAAGAAACAAGAACAGGATGTGGAAAAGCGGATCAAAGAAAAGTTAAAAAACGATCAATACATCAATGTACGAATTATTGAGAAACTCTAGACTGATAGATCTTGCCCCACCCGTAGGATGTATCAGGCTATAGCCAAAACATAACCTAATAGTTAGTGGTGAGCCGCGAAGGCTCACCACTAACTATTTATTGGGAAAGACGTAGTAAAGATTATTTATAATCTAATCGGTTAGAGATGCAATCACTTTCGTGGGGTAAAAATCGTGAAGCAACAGCTGCAAACTATTAGTGGAGAGCTAAAAACTCAAGTTAAAATCTTGGCGGGTTTGGTAGCAACTTTTTGGATTATCGTCATCTTAAATGAAGTACTCCTTGAAAAGATTTTAGTAATTGCCAATGGCTGTGGCTTGAGCCGTGGTCTTAATGCTCTAGGAATTGTCCCACATAGCTTTATTGGTTTGCGCGGTATTCTGTTTGCGCCATTTCTGCATGGAGGTTTCTATCACGTTTTGGCTAACACAGCCCCATTTGCTGTCCTTGGATGGTTTGTGATGTTGCGAAACATTAAAGATTTTTATTTTGTGTCTTTTATGTCGGCATTGGTGGGTGGTTTAGGGACTTGGTTAGTTGGTAGACCTTGTTCCACCCATATTGGTGTAAGTGGGGTGATTTTCGGCTATTTTGGCTATTTGCTATTCCGTGGATATTTTGAAAAAAGCTTCGTGGCGATCGCTATTTCGATTGCAATTGCGATCGGTTACGGAGGAATGATCTGGGGTGTATTGCCGACCAGATCTTATATTTCATGGGAAGGGCATTTATTTGGTTTTATTGGTGGCATCATTGCGGCAAAACTATTATCACCAAGCAAAACTGCCCAATAAAAAAGAGTCGGCGTAAAACGCCGACTCTTTTTTATTGGGTTTAAGCAACGCTTCTGATTGCTTCTAGCAAACTACGAGTACAGGCTCCTTTGTCACAAAAAGCATCAATGTTTGCTCCATTGGAAAGAGCTTGAGCTTTTCCTCCATCGGCGGCTGAATAAGCAACAATCTTAATATGAGGATATTCGGTTTTGATGGCGTTGGATGCTGTCCATCCGTCCATCACTGGCATGTGCAGATCCATGACTACGACATCTGGTTCGTGTTTATGAACTTTGGCGATCGCTTCTTTGCCATTAGTTGCAACCTCTACAGTGCCAATACAAGATTGTAGTGAAAGAGCTAGCTGTAAAGTGCATCGGGTCAGTTCGTGGTCATCCACCACCAAAACTCGCAAGGTTTTTGTTGAAGCTGTCATGGTAGGTTCGGTAAGAAGGGCTTGACAATAACTCTGTTATGTAATCTAAGATACTTCTTTTTTTAATTTAAATCTTCTATCGCAGGGACTAAACACAAACCCCAAACCCAAAATAAAGTGGCGGCGCGAAACGCTGCCACTTTATTTTGGGTTTGGTACTGGGCAACAGCGATATTAGCCGCGCCATTTTACCTTTGGCAAAATTTGCTTCTGGTCAATGCGATCGCGATATTTGACTGCAAAGTTGAGTAAGGAGTCGATTAAGGCATCGGATAGAAAATGAGGTTGTAAGCCCAGATCGAGAAGATTGGTGTTTTTGGCATTGAAATAATGCTCTTCTAGCTCAACTCGTGGATTGTCAATATTTTGGACTTCGACTTTGATCCCAAGAGTTTGCCCAGCTTTCTGCACCATAAAAGCAAGATCGCGAATCGAGAAAAGCTCGGTAAATTGGTTGAATACTCTCATTTTGCCAGCCTCCGCAGGCGTAGCGATCGCTAGTTCAATACAGCGCACCGTGTCCCGAATATCGAGAAAACTACGGGTTTGTCCGCCCGAACCATAGACCGTCAGAGGATGTCCAATTGCAGCTTGGATGCAAAAACGGTTAAGTGCTGTACCAAATACGCCGTCATAATCGAGACGATTAATCAGTAACTCGTCAGTGCCAGTTTCTTCCGTAAGCACTCCATAGACTACGCCTTGGTTGAGATCAGTCGCCCGCAAGCCCCATGTCCGACAAGCAAATTGAATATTGTGGCTATCATGAACCTTGCTGAGGTGATAAAAACTTCCAGGTTGCTTAGGGTAAGGAAGCGTGTCTTTACGTCCGTTATGCTCAATGGTGATATAGCCTTCTTCGATATCAATATTAGGAGTGCCATACTCACCCATCGTCCCCAGCTTAACTAGGTGGCAGTCGGGATTATGTTCTTTAATCGCATAAAGTAAATTGAGCGTTCCAACTACGTTATTGACTTGGGTAAGTACAGCATGTTCGCGATCAATCATCGAGAATGGTGCTGAGCGTTGTTCACCAAAATGGACTAGTGCATCAGGTTCAAAAACACGGAATGTATTCTGTAAAAATTCATAATTAGTGATGTCACCAATAAACAAGTCAATTTTTTGACCTGAAACAGCTTGCCACTTGTATATGCGCTCTTGAATAGAGGCGATCGGTGTGAGCGTCGCAACACCTAACTCATTGTCCCAATGCCGACGAATTAAGCTATCAAGCACACCAACTTCATATCCTTTATTGGCAAGATGTAAAGCTGTCGCCCATCCGCAATAACCGTCGCCACCAATTACCAGTACTTTCATGAATTCTCTGGGTTAGAAAAAATTTGAGTTACAGTTTCCAAATTAACCCTATCAGGATTTATCTCGTTTGTGATGGACATGACTGAAATTCCTTTAGTTGTATGTGTCGAGAAACACATACATGGAATGTTTGTGTTTTGAGGATTGCTGTAGAGAGGCTTGAATTAGTTAAAGCACAAACCTCAACAAAGGATAATGCCACAAAGCCGCGCCAACCTTTTTTGAGGTTTGTGTCCTAAGCGAAATTTACAGATATATAGTGTATATTCATAGATAAATCACGCAAAACTTGCACCAAAATTTGAACGTATTTTGATGTAATCACGCAATTTAGCCGATCACAGCTTTTAGTCGGCAAGTGTAATGTATTGAAATTAAGATAGCCAAGAAGAGCTATAAAGCTATTCATTAGTTAGCCTAGGACAATTGTCAAGTATGCTTTCGATTGCCGAACTTGCCCATAAACGAGATCCAAAGGCGATCGCCGAAATTATTTGTCAGGCGTTACAGCCCCTTAACATCGAGCAGCTTCATGTTGCCGTAGATATTGTCGATAGCACTTTAGAGCTACAAATTCGGACAGAATCTGCCATTGACAAAGAAAAATTGCTGACATTAGTCCATAGCAAACTTCAAAATTTGCATATAGAATCGGTAGCTAAATTTAGGATTCACTGTTGGCGCAATGGTGAAGAAACGCATGAGCAGCAACTGCTATGGACGGAGCAATTTATGCTAGATCTTCCAAGATCGTCACTGACATCATTTACAGAAATAGATCCAGATCTGGATCGTAAGCAGCAAGAAGCGCGATCGCCAGAGCCACAGCTTTCTAAGCATTCTGTCTTGCAGAATGCGATCAAGAAAATTGCACCAACAAATTCAGAAGCTAAAAAACATCTTTTAGCTTCTGATAAGGAGAAGCAACCTCTTACTAATGCCTTAACAATTGCATCAACTGATATTGTCAAAGCTAATAGATCGCAACCTCAATCTGATAGTAATTATTGGCAGTTGTTGTTTGTAGGCTTATCGATTGTCGCTCTAGGATTGGGAATTGGTGCATCAGTCAGGGCTATTACATCAAAAGCCGCTATTGAGTCAAGTGATTCCTCATCATTAGCAACCCCATCAGTTCAAAATAAAGAAGCAAAAAATATAACAACTACAGCAAAAAGTATTCCTACCGAGACTATCCAACCATCTGCCACGACTCCCCAAACTACACCCAAAGCTAATCTTTCTTCGGTTGAGCCGATCACCAATCCAAATGAGCAGGAACAAGAACAGGTTATAACCTTGGAAAAGTTTAATCGCATTCAAAAAGGAATGACTATTGAGCAGGTGGAAAAAGTTTTTGGTACATCTGGTAAGGTTATCGCCGAGAATAACTCAAACAATAGTATTGGGCAGGTTTATTCTTGGAAAAACCCTCAAGGTAGTAATGCAATCATTGAGTTTAAAGATGGTCAAGTAGTGGCTAAAGCTCAAGCAGGCTTATAACAAAACCAAGATATTTACCGCCCGCGTAGCGGGCGGTAAATATCTTGGTTTTGGGTTTAATTTTGCGTAGCAACAAAAAAGAGAGAGGGTGCGAAGCGTCCTCTCTCTTTTTGTTGCTATTGCTATAAAATTACATATTGGGTAGCTAACTAATTTTTTGATTCAGACAGCTAGAAAAGCCCAGTAAAAGCCTCGTGGGAGAAAATTTTTTTGGCTATCGATTTACGCAGCTACGTCTACTTAGACAATCTTCAAAAACAACATGCTGCTTATTTAGGAACGGTCGCACAAGGATTTTTACCCTTACCAGGTGACACATCCCTCTGGATCGAGATTTCCCCAGGTGTTGAAATTAACCGCATTACCGATGTAGCTCTGAAATCAACTTCAGTACGTCCAGGTGTGCAAATTGTTGAGCGCTTGTATGGACTACTAGAAATTCATTCGTCAAGTCAAGGAGAAACCCAAGCCGCTGGTCGAGCCATTTTGGAGATGCTGGGCGTAACCGAAGAAGATCGGATTAAGCCTAGATTACTATCTAGTCAAATTATTCGTAATATTGACGCACATCAAACCCAGTTAATTAATCGCTTTCGGCGAGGGCAGATGTTGTTGTCTGGGCAAACTCTGTACATCATGGAAGTGGAACCTGCTGCCTATGCGGCTCTTGCGGCTAACGAAGCCGAAAAAGCTGCCTCGATTAATATTCTGGAAATTGTGGCAGTTGGTAGCTTTGGGCGTTTATATCTCGGTGGCGAAGAGAGAGATATTATGGCAGCTTCGGAGGCAGTGTTGAATACGATTAACAATGTTAAGGGGCGCGATATCTACGGTAGCCATTTCAAAGAGTAATCAAAATTCGCAAAGAATCCCCAAACCCTAATGTTTGCGCCCCGCAGGGGCGCAAACATTAGGGTTTGGGTTATAAATCATCTTCCCAGCCACAGCACTTACAGCGCCATTGCTCTGGCGGCATCCTCATTCGCGAAAAGGCTGTGCGGCATTCTGGACATTTACCTGTAAAGATTGGATGCCAGCCACATTCTGCTTCCATAGCAGGATCATAACTATGGGGATCGTCGGGTTCCCATAGCTCCGCCGAGATGAAATCTGAGCAAAGTCCCCACTCTGGCCCATAAGGATGTACTGCACAGACCAAAAGCTGGCTGTGAGAGTAAAAATTACAGCGATCGCACAGAGATATTTTTGCCATAGATGTATTTTACTTAAAAACTAAAGTGTGCAGGAGTATTAGTGCAAGTATCTAGATTTTCTGTCAAAAGCTCTATTTGCTATACGGGGCGATCTCTAATTCCAAAGTGAAGAGACTGCCCTTATCAACTTGACTAGTAACTTTGAGATTTGCCTTATGTCTTTTGGCGATCGCTTGCACAATTGCCAAGCCCAATCCCGTTCCGCCTGTTTTACTAGAGCGATCGCTATCGATACGATAAAAGCGATCAAAAATGCGCGTTTGTTCGGCTGGAGCAATCCCGATTCCCGTATCTTTCACAGTAATTAATGCTTTGCGATCTTCTTCAAATAGGCTGATTTCAACAAGACCATTACTAGGCATGTACTGAATTGCATTGGCAATTAAGTTGGAAACAAGGCGATAAAGTTCAGATTCATTGCCCAAAACATAAATCTCGTGATCGGGCATTTGATTAGTTAAATCAATATTAGATGCTGCGGCAAGTTCTAAAAATTCTTCGGTCAAGTCGCTAATCAAATCATTTAAGCAACAGCGTTGCCAAGGCTTTGGGGATGAGTTTTGCTCAAGGCTAGATAGAAATAGTAAATCAGCAATTAAATTACTCAAACGCCTTCCCTGCTTTTCTACTTTGTAAAGCATTGTTTGCGTATCTTCGGGATTAACTTGCGGTACTCGTAAGATCGCTTCGACGGTAGCGAGGAGACTTGCTAGAGGCGATCGCAATTCGTGGGCAGCATTGGCGGTGAACTGTTGCTGCTGTTGATAGGACTGATAAATGGGCTGCATTGCTAATTTAGATAGCCACCAACTAGAGAGGGCAATTAACAACAATGCGATCGGAAAACCGATCGCTAAAATTAGTTTGATGCGCTTTACTTCCGCATCAAATGGTTCTAAATTCCGACCGAGTTGCAAGTATCCCCAAGATGGTTGAGTACTGTGTCGATGGGTTTGATTCTTCACATCATGGCTATGCAAGATAATCGTGAACTGGTGATAGCGGATACCCTGAGAACTTTCAAAGGTTTGCCAAGGTGTAGTTATTAAATGCTGAGGCAGTTCGGGAATAATTTGGCTAGGTGAAAAGGCGAGGAGTTTCCCTTGATGATTGAAGAGCCGAATGTAATAAGTACTGCGATCGCTAATGCCTGTGGTATGGCGTTGAATCAGCGTGGGGCTGATATTACAAGGCTGATCTACTAAACAGAGTTCTGGCAAAATCCGCCGTAAAATAGAAGTTGGCGCTTCGGAAGCAGGTAACATCGGTTCTAAACTATCGTGTAAAGTCCCTGCGATCGATTCCATTTCCCGTTCCATCGCTTCCCAATTGGATTGAATCAGAAAGCGATACATACTAAATCCCGATAAACTCAAGATTACAGCCATCACTCCCGCATACCAAAAGGCGAGACGAGTTCGGCTACGACGAAATAATAGATGGGTGTTCATAATTGATCGTGATGGGCGGCGCTTCGCGCCGCCCATTAATGGGTATTAAATCGATAGCCTTGACTGGGAATTGTTTCAATCGGGCAATCACAGCCATAGTTAGCTAACTTGCGCCGCAATAGACGCATTTGGGCGGCGACCACATTGCTAACTGGTTCTTCATCAAGATCCCAGAGTTGGTTACGGATTTTGCTCCCCGAAATAATGCGATCGCAATTTTGCATGAGATAGGTGAGAATTTGAAATTCTTTAGTTGTTAAGGGAATCGCCTGTGGTAAATGCTCTTGAGCATCTGTCGCTACTAATAGGGCGTTATTCGCATAATCTAGGGAAAATTTGCCAACTGTAAGCGCTTGAGGTTGCAATTGGGGCGATCGCCTTTGTAATGCGCGTAACCTTGCTAAAAGTTCTTCCATCACAAAAGGCTTTACCAAATAGTCATCAGCTCCTGCATCTAACCCTGCGATGCGATTTTCGGGTTGACCGAGGGCAGTGAGCATTAGTACGGGTAAAGGATTTTGATGCGATCGCAATTTTTGGCAGAGTTCTAGCCCTGACAGTTTTGGTAATAGCAAATCAAAAATCGCTACAGAATAGTCTGTCCATTGATTTTCGAGATAGTACCAAGCTTGAGCGCCATCAGTTACCCAATCCACGACATATTTTTCACAAACTAAGACCTGCTTAATTGCTGTCCCCAAGTCTATTTCATCTTCTACAAGCAAAATTCGCATTGCATTAGGCAAATCAACCACGAGCTTGATTGTAGCGAAACAATTTGCTTTTCACCTCGATTTCATCGCGCCTCTGACAAACTACTTAAGAATTTATTAAGTTCATTGAATTATTAAGTGCTTGTGAGGATATCCCATGAAAAAGTTTTCTCTATTTAGCCCCATATTTAGCCCATTACTGGCGGCAGCTTTGACCCTGAGTACCCCTGCGATCGCCCTTGCCCATGTTGGACATGGCGATGAATTTCAGGCAACGGGTGGCATTGAGAGAGTAAAGGTAAATGCCACTACCGATAAACAGTTGGGCATTGAGGTCAAGGCGATCGCCTCCGACAAGGGTGGTAGTAAGGCGGTGCTGATTCCCGTAACAGCGTTGGTGGATGCCGATGGCAAGCAATTAGTATTTGTGCAGTATCAAGATTTCTATGAGCCAGTACCTGTGAAAACTGGCTCAACTAAGGGCGATTTAATCGAGATTACCGATGGTTTGTCCGTTGGCGAAAAGCTGGTTACTCAAGGCAGTCTCTCCCTCTATGCCGAGTCTCGTAAAACTAAGCCCAATACTACTGCTGCGAGTCCATCGAAAGCTCCTATTGCTAAAACCGATGCGACCGCAACCGATGCAGCTAAAAACAGCACAGATCCAGCCCATGCTCAAGCCCATGCAGAGGGTAAACCCCATAGCCACGAAGGTGAATTTCCGATCATGCAAGCCTCGATCGCAGGTGGTGGTGCATTATTAATCGCCGCAGGTGTGCTTGTTTTTGCGGTGACTCGTGGCAATGGTAAGAAGGGCTAATTTAAATGTTTAACTCTCTTTTAGACCAAATATTGAAAGGATCGATCATTCAGCGTTGGTTGATAGTCATTTGCTCAGTTCTTATCACATTTTGGGGCGTTTTCACGGTTACACAAATGCCCCTAGATGTGTTCCCCGAATTTGCACCGCCTCAAGTCGATATTCACACCGAAGCAACGGGACTTGCGCCCGAAGAAGTGGAATCGCAAATCACGATCCCCATTGAGAGCGCAGTCAATGGCTTACCAGGGGTGACAATTGTGCGATCATCATCCAAGGTGGGGCTATCAATGGTGAATGTAGTATTCGATCAAGATGCTGACATTTACAAAGCGCGTCAATCGGTGACAGAGCGATTACAACAGGTCACTAACCAACTGCCTGAAAATGTGCATCCGCCAGAAATTTCGCCACTCGCTTCGCCGCTAGGTACGATTTTGCAATATGCATTTACGGTCAATGGTCAAGGCAAAACCTCATTGATGGATTTGCGCAGCCTTGTTGACAGCACCTTCAAAAATCAAATACTTTCAGTGGCAGGGGTGACTCAGGTAACGGTCTATGGCGGTGATGAACGCCAAGAACAGGTGCTAGTCGATCCTGCCAAATTGCGATCGCTAAATGTATCCCTCACCGAAGTAGCTGAAGCCGCTAAGGGTGCAAACTCTAGTGCTCCTGCGGGTTTCCTGATTGGTGGTGGTCAAGAGGTGCTAGTCAGAGGGATTGGTAAAGTCAATTCCATTAGCGATCTGCAACAGTCAGTGGTGAAGGTCAATGATGGTAAGCCGATCCTGTTGCGTGATGTTGCTCAGGTTAAGACTGGTGCGGCCTTAAAGCGTGGCGATGGCAGTTTTAATGGTCAACCTGCGATCGTGATGATGATCAATAAGCAGCCCGAAATCGACACGCCCACGGTGACGCGATCGGTAGAAGCAGTGATGGCATCATTGCAAAAGACTTTTCCTGCGGATGTCCAGTTAGCACGAACATTTCGCCAAGCTAATTTTATTGATGCGGCAATCGGCAATGTCAGCAGTTCTCTGGTGGAAGGGATTATTATTGTCTCGGTAATCATGCTGCTGTTTTTGATGAATTGGCGCACGGCTCTGATTACCTTGAGTGCTATTCCCCTGTCCTTGTTAATTGGGATGATGATGATGCGCTCTTTCGGTTTAGGGATCAACACCATGACACTAGGCGGTTTAGTGGTTGCCCTAGGCGGTTTTGTCGATGACTCGATCGTCTATATGGAAAACTGTTATCGCAAGCTTCGAGAAAATCAGAAACAAGAGTACCCAAAACCCTCTTTTAAGGTAGTATTTGATGCCTTTGTCGAAGTGCGTCTAGCTGTAGTTTTTTCCACAGTAATTATTATTGTGGTCTTCGCACCGATTTTTAGCTTGACAGGGGTAGAAGGAAATATTTTTGCGCCGATGGGTTGGGCTTATTTGCTGTCGATCGCCGCTTCCTTGATTGTCGCCATGACGCTCACCCCAGCTCTTTGTACCATTTTGTTGGCAGGTCAAACCCTACCCCAAGAAAATACCTTGATTTCTCGTTGGGCGCAAAATCTCTATCGTCCCTTACTTAATCTATCGATTCGAGCGCCCCAAATCATTCTTGGTGTGGCTCTAGCCTCTCTCGTGGCAGCCTTTGCGATCGTTCCTTCCCTAGGACGGGTATTTCTGCCAGAATTTCAAGAGAAATCAATGGTTAACTCTATGGTCTTATTCCCTGGAGTTTCCCTAGATATGACTAACCGAGCTGGGATGGCTTTGTACACTTCCCTCAAAGATAATCCCCTCTACGAATGGGTTCAAGTTCGGGCTGGACGCGCTCCTGGTGATGCTGACGGGGCAGGGGTGAGTATGGCTCACGTTGATGTAGAACTGAGCGATCGCGCTTTGGAAGACCGAGAATCTAGCATTAAACAACTACGAGAGGCTTTTAATAAATTGCCAGGAGTAGCTTCAAATATTGGTGGATTTATTTCGCATCGTATGGATGAAGTTCTATCGGGTGTTAGAAGTGCGATCGCCGTCAAAATCTTTGGTTCCGATCTAGCCGAACTTCGGAAGATTGGCGAACAAGTGCGGGATGTGATTCAGCCGATTAAAGGGGTTGTCGATCTCCAGCTAGAACCGCAACTACCAATTCGCCAAGTGAAAATCCAATATAACCGCCCTGCTGCTGCCACTTATGGACTTAGCATGGAGCAACTCTCGGAGGTGGTGGAAATAGCACTCAATGGTCGAGTAGTATCCCAAGTTGCTGACAACCAACAACTAATTGATATCACCGTATCCTTAGCAGAAAATAGTCGTAGTAACTTAGATGCGATTCGCAATATCCCTATTACTACCCCCACTGGACAAACTATTTCTCTTCAAGATGTAGCCAAGGTTGATTATGGTATGGGAGCTAATGTTGTGAACCGAGAAAATGTCTCACGGCTGATTGTCGTCTCTGCCAATGTTGCTGAGCGTGATCTGGGCAGTGTGGTCGGTGATATTCAAGCTCAAATTAATCAACAAGTGAAGTTGCCTAATGGTTATTTCATCAAGTATGGCGGTCAGTTTGAATCGGAACAACGAGCCACAAATAACTTGCTAATATTTAGTATTTTGGCAGCGATCGTCATTGCGGTTTTGATGTTCTTCTCGGTGAAATCCCTCCCTGCTACGATCGCGATTATGCTCAATCTGCCTTTAGCTTTGGTGGGAGGCATAGTCTCGATCATCCTCAGTGGCGGGGTCATGTCCGTTGCTTCTCTTGTGGGCTTCATTACCCTTTTTGGTGTGGCTGTCCGTAATGGCTTACTGCTTGTAGACAACTACAACAACAAATTTGCCCAAGGCATCCCTCTCAAAGAAACAATTGTCAAAGGTTCCCTAGAAAGAATTGATGCCATTTTGATGACCGCTCTGACCTCGGCATTGGGGACATTGCCTCTAGTGTTAGCTGGTGATTCTGGGAATGAGATTCTCCAGCCTTTAGCGATCGTGGTTTTAGGTGGCTTGTTTACCTCTACCGCCTTAACTCTGTTGGTAATTCCTGCTATCTATGCCAAGTTTGGTAAGTTCATGATTCCTAAACAACAAGCGACCAAGCTTGAGGAAGAAATTGAGGTAGATGAGCGTTCTCAGGTATTAGTTAAATAACCTGTATGAGGTGGAACCCTCACACACAAGTTATCCGTCATACCATGAGTTACCTAAGATCCCCCTCAATCCCCCTTAAAATGGAGAAGAAGAAAATTCTCTTCCCTTTTTAAGGGAATCTATACCTTGAAACGCAGACAGGTTATTTAAAGATTATCTCTATGTTCTTCTATCGTTCTAAACAAAAAAATAATCAAAATAGCGAAAATAAGGCATATAGCAAAAAGCAAAAGATTTGGGATATTGCCTCAATTCTGAGCCTAGTTGCCTTAGTCTGGTTCATTCAAAATGCCCAGAATATCCTCAGAAACACCAAATATCTGCAAGTTTCCGAAGATGTACCGCCACTGGTCATGACCACTGGTGATCCCCATATTCGTGCTTTGATGAGAACTATTTCTGCAAGCGAGTCCAGTGGTAAAAACACCTATGCGCTTTTATACGGTGGCGATCATGTCCATGATTTGAGTCAACACCCTGATCAATGTATCCCGATCAAAACTCAAGTGAATAAAGGGAAATGTTCGACAGCATCAGGGCGATACCAATTTCTAACCTCTACTTGGCTAGAAAAAGCTTCTAAATATCATCCCAATCCCTATGAAACTCCTGATGGTGTAATTTATAGCTTTAAGCCAGAATACCAAGATATAGTTGTCTATCGCTGGCTAAAAGATCATCACCAATGGAATACTGACATCCTAACTTTACTTAAAAAAGATCGGGTTGAAGATGCTTTGGTTGAGTTGTCTGGGGTTTGGACTAGCTTAGGCGACGGAATTGAAGATAATTTAATGACACCTTTTTTACCCAAGCTTTATCGCAAATTTTTAGCTGAAGAACTTGCTTCTATGCGCAGAGTTGTCAAAAACTGAATCATTTTTTAGTAGCTGTGTAAATGGTGAATGTCCGCATAGTGAGCGTGGCGATGGCGCATCGGTAAATGCTCATAAGTATGGATATGTGGCTCAGTTACCAATATTCCTTCAGGATGTTCGTGCTGATGAGGGTTATCATGATAATGCTCGTGTTCGTGGGATAAATATTCGTGTTCATGTTCGTGGTTTTTTGGCGCTAATCGTAATTGCACTCCCGCAAACAGCACAAATCCGATTAAGCCTCCATACAAAAAAGATTGATTGTCAGTGTGACTGCCTAACCAACCTGCGATCGGGTAGGCGATCGCCCACCATAGATGACTCCATGCAAAATGTGCGCCATAGACTCGACCTTGTAAGTTGCTAGGAATGAGATCGGCAATTAAAGTCTGAGTCGGAAGGTTTACCAGAACTTGCCCTATACCTGCGATCGCCCACAGCAACATTAAAGGAGCCAAGCTCACATAATTAGCAGGAAGGATTACTGCCGTAATCAGGACTGCGCCTAAAGCGGCTAAGGTTGTGCGTTCCCATTTTTTGCCAATAGCCCCAACCATCAGGGCAGCTATAGTTGCGCCAATCCCAAATGCAGACATCACCCAACCATATTCCAAGTTGCCAAACTTTAAATTTCCCTGCACATAGCCAACTGTATTAACTAAAATTTGTGCGCCAGCGATCGAGGCTACAAGTTGTAATAAGAGCGCATATCGAATAAATTGATCTCCAAATAGGCGGGTGGTTCCCTCTTTAATATCGTTTAAAATTTTACGAACAACACCTGCATTTGCCTCAATATTTTCATTTTGCTGTACTTTAAGTTGACTGGGAATTGTAAAAATTAAAATTGCGGCGATAAAAAATGAAATTGCATCTAAAAAAAATATCTGTCTTGCTCCGAACCAATTCGAGATGCCTCCTGCAAGCCCAGGACCTAGCACCCCTAATAAATGATAGGTAGCCGCCGAAAGCGCGATCGCCTGTGCATAATCTTTTTTCCCAGTTACTAAAGGAATGGTGGCTTGATAGGTGGGTGTAAAAAAAGCATTGAATACATTTAGAGCAAAAACTAAGACATAAATCTGCCAAATTGCATTTACAAATGGGAGTGTTCCCACGATCGCCATACGCGCTATGTGGGTAATGATGAGAATATTCTTGCGATCTAGGCGATCGGCGATCGCCCCTGCTAGTGGAGATAAGATCACAAAAGCCGTCACTCTTAAAGTCAGCGCTACCGAAAGGACGACTCCACTATCTTTCCCCGCCAACTCAAAAGCCAGTAAAGCTAACCCTAACCATGTTAAAGCATCACCAAACAAACTAATTGTTTGAGCAGCATAGAGTCTTGCAAAAGCAGTATTTCGTAGACTTTGAAAGAAAGTAAAGCTTGTCATAATCTAACTAAACCGCAAATTGCTAACTAAATCGCCCAATTTCAACACCATTTTGACGAATAACTAGCTCTAAAATCAGAGAACTCGCAGGAAAAATAGCTTCCTTGGCTACAGCCTTAATTTCATAGGGAGTCTTAAGCTCACTCACTACTTTAAAAAGCTCAGTCAAAGCGTCAGGGGGGAAATTGCCGACTTTGCCTGTAATTGGGTTAGCTAGAACTCCCTCACGACGAGCACGAAAACTAACTAACAAAAATAGTTGCTCAACCCTCGATGCGAGGGCCTGTGGTGATAGGTCAGGGGCAAATTGTAGGGAGGCAATTTCCGCGCCAGCCGCAAATATTTGGCGATTTAGGGTGACATCAGCAGCGATCGCAACTCTGGTTTCGCGTTTTAGAAAATTACCAGCGGAAAGAATACGAATCACATAGCTTTTTCCATCTTTGATCCGATTGAGTAGTCCCTCGATCTGTGCTTCCGTAATTTTAATGACTGGTTCTTGGGGGGCTTGATTAGGAAGAAAATCTAACAGTTCACGGGCATTTCGCTCGGCTTGGAGGATTAGTTGGCTACTGGCTTGACGTAACTCAGCTTGGCTCAGATTGGGGCGCACAACCCCTATTGATAAAATTTGGTCGGCAAAAATAGCAACGTTACCCTTACGTAGAGCTTCAAGACTGATCAGCAATTGCTCCCTAGCGGATTCTAAAGATGCAACTTCTGAGCCAAGAGCTACCCGTTGTTTTTCGATTTCTACTAAGCGTTGCTCTGATTCATCGACTCTTTGTTTTAGAGTTTCGCGATCGCGGGAAATACTGGCAAGCTCTGTGGATATTCGATCTTTTTCATCCCGAAGCTGATTACTTTCGGCTTGGAGATTTTCTTGCTCTGCACTCAAGCTCTGGATGCGATCGCGAAGGTCGGCTTCCTGCTGCGAGGCTTTTTGGAGTTGCTCGTCAGCTTGGGCAAATTTGCTCTCGACTGACTGTAATAAGGCCTGAGTCTCCGCCTGTTTCCGCAAAGCTTGAACTAAAGACTTATTAATTTCCCCTAAACGTTGTTGAGCTTTTTCCTGTTCGGTTTTCGCGGCATTTAGTTCGACTTCGATTTTTTGCTTTTGTTCTTGGCTACTAGATAGCTCTGAGCGAATACTTTCGAGGCGAAATAATCCATCCCGTAGCTGTCCGCTTAATAGCAATAAAATTCCTAAGGTTGAGGCGGAAATCATTCCTCCTGTAGCGATTGTGACGACTGTGGCAGTGTCACGCGGCCTCAATTTGAATATACTAAGCCGTGCTTTTCCAACCTTAGTGCCAATGCGATCGCCTAAAGTTGCGATCATGCCTCCTAAGATCAAAATCGCTAAAATCAGCGTATATCCAGCCATGTAACTCCTTAGTCCTCACACTGTAGATTCTAGCAGATCCACGCCCACGAAAGCAGTAGAGGCAATTCATGAATTGCCTCTACTGCTTTCGTGGGCAAGCGAGCCGCAATAGGCTAGTATGACAAATATTGCAAAATTCGATCTTCACAAGCTTGATGGGGAACATGGAAAAGCAACTCAAAGTACAACAGTTAGTTGATAATCTGGCGAAGGCGATCGTTGGTAAAGATGAGGCCATCCAGCTGGTCTTGGTAGCACTATTCTCAGGTGGTCATGCATTACTAGAAGATGTGCCTGGAGTGGGCAAGACCTTACTCGCCAAATCACTGGCTGCTTCTATATCTGGAAAATTTCAGCGTGTGCAATGCACTCCCGATCTATTGCCCACCGATATTACGGGGACAAATATTTGGAATCCCCAAAAAGGTGAATTTCAGTTTTTGCCAGGGCCAGTATTTGCAAATGTGTTGCTAGCTGATGAAATTAATCGGGCGACTCCACGAACCCAGTCAGCATTGCTAGAGGTAATGGAAGAGAGTCAAGTCACCGTTGATGGCATATCACGGAAAGTTCCCTCACCATTTTTTGCGATCGCAACTCAAAACCCGATTGAATATCAAGGGACTTTCCCTTTACCCGAGGCTCAGCTTGATCGCTTTGCCTTGTCTTTCAGCATTGGCTATCCCAACGAAGCAGAAGAGTTGGAAATGCTGAAACGGATGCAGGTCGGAAAAATTGGTTCTGCTCAATTAGAAGCTTGTATCACTCCTGAAGAAGTACTAGAAATTCGGCAATTTTGCGCCAAAGTTCCTGTCAGTGATGCGACTAGCCAATATATTGTTAATGTTGTCCGTGCGACTCGTAATGATGAAGAAATCACCCTTGGCGTAAGTCCTAGAGGTACGACGGCGTTGCTGCGATCAGCTCAGAGTTATGCCTTTATTAAGCAAATGCTCGATCGCGATCGCAAGTCTGATTATGTTTTACCTGATGATGTGAAGTTCCTTGCCCCCTTCGTTTTAGGACATCGCATTATGGCGGCAGGAAGGCGATCACCTAAGAAGATTATTCAGCGATTACTAGATGTTGTATCCGTTCCTTAAATTGGAGTAGGCAAAAAAGCTTAAAACCCCAAAATGCAAAGCGCCCACTAAGTGGGCGCTTTGCATTTTGGGGTTTAGTTTTAATTCTCGAAAGTGTGGCTATACTTTCGAGAATTGGTATAAAATCTTCTCGCTAACTATTTGACAGTGCGAATTTAGCCATACAAGAGATATTTGGGTGATCTGACCAGATTCTAAGCTGACGATAGAGAAGTTACGGCAATCTGTATCATTGTTTTTGACAATTCTCGGAGAACAAGCGGCATTCAGAAAAATAGTCCCCATATTGTTAGTTGCGATCGCGTCACGAGTACGATGAGAATTGAGATGCAAATGGTGATGCATATGCCCAAATGTAACTAAGGGAACTATTTTTTTCATTTGATAGGATTGAGAAAGCGCTTCTGCAAAATCGGGATCTCCATAGTCACCGCCGCCAACCTTCCAATCTTTGCCACAAATAGAATGCTCCTTATTTCCCAGTCCATAAGGGCCATTATGCCCTAAAAAGATTATTTTGTCATAGGCAGCATTAGCAACAGATTCGGCAATACGTCTTGACGATTCTGCAAAGTTTTGGATGTTATAGCGATCGCGATAAAAAACTTCTTTTTTCCATTTAGAACCTCCCCAACTAAATGGACGTGCGCCGACCACGGAGAGCTTTAATTCAGGAAAGTCTAACCAACTATAACCGACATGCATTTCGCCTAAAATATCTAATTGCTGTTGCACACGATCTTCCTTAGTGCGATCGTATGGGCATTTGTTTTTCTTGGAATTGTTGCTATTATCTAAGGCGCTATACCATGAGTCATGATTGCCTAAAATAACTGCTTTAGGAATATCAAGATTAGCGATCGCCCTTACAACTTCTACTGACTCATTACCAAAGTCACCGACAAATAGAACTAAATCAACTCCCAAAGACTGGAGAGCTAAGCGCTCCTCAACAGGCTGCCACAAATCATGAACATCCCCAACAACGGCTATTTTGATTAACGAATCTGACATGACCTAATTGCTAAAAATGGATACTACATAATTATCATATAGCTACAGCCAGTCAAACCAAAAGAGAGTTGCGGTGCAACTCTCTTTTGGTAGCATAAAATAAGTACGCAGTCATTTGCAAAAAAAAACATAATAAGGGTTTGGAGTTTTCATTTTGCCTACGGCAAAATGAAACCCGCTATACTTGTTTGGGAATGAAATAGATCGCAATCACAACAAAATAAAATAGAATGTTAACTAATCTAAATCCATAGATTATACCAAAACACAAATTGGCGCAGCCATTTTGTGTTTTTAAAACCCTTACAGGGTTTGGTTTTTAATTCACAGAAGTGTTGTCACACTTTTGTGAATTGGTATTAAAAGTAAGTTTTAGGAGCGATTCGGGCAATGCCTGCAAGTAATACGAAGTTCGCGACAAGTTGGCAAAATAATTTAAAGACAAATTTCTGGAATTGGCGCACGATCACCCAATTAATTTTTTTAGTGATCGTAATTACTTGCAGCATTTTGGCATGGAATACCCTTGCTAGAAACATGCGAAATTCAGGGCTAGCGATTAGCTTTGATTTTCTCGGCGATCCTGCCTCCTTTGACATTGCCGATTCGCCATTCCCTTATAAGGCTTCGGATAGTTATACGGTTGCTTTGCAGGTCGGATTGCTGAATTCTCTGAAAGCGATCGCTGTCAGTATTATTTCCGCCACAGTTGTTGGAGTAACGGTTGGAGTTTCGCGGCTGTCGAATAATTGGCTAGTCAAGCAACTTGCGCGGGTTTATGTGGAAATCCTCCGTAATACACCACTACTATTACAACTATTTTTCTGGTACTCAGCCATCTTTTTGACGCTTCCATCTGCTAGCGATCGCATCTCGTTGGGATTTGCTACTCTCGCTAAAGATGGCATCACGATCGCGGCTTTAAAAATGACTTTGAGTTCGGAGTTTTGCGCTCTAGTCCTAGGCTTAACCATGTTTTCCAGTGCCTTCATTGCTGAAATTGTGCGTGGTGGAATTCTCTCAGTTCCTAAAGGTCAAACGGAAGCTGCTAAAGCTTTGGGATTAAGTAACTTCCAAACAATGCGAAAAATTGTTTTACCACAAGCATTGCGCGTCATTATTCCATCGTTGACTAGTCAATATGTGAACATTGCTAAAAATTCTAGTCTGGCGATCGCGATCGGTTATACCGATATTTATCGAATAGCATCTACAACAATTAATCAAACTGGCAGACCTGTAAATGTGATTCTGATTATCATGGGAGTATATCTCGCCATGAGTTTGAGCATTTCCGCAAGCATGAATTTACTCAATCGCCAGTTCCAAATTGTTGAGCGCTAAAACTAATAAAGCCGATTTTTAGGAAAACCCGCCATTGGTGGATTTTCCTAGAAATTGGCTTTTAAAATAAAGTATCATACTGAAATTAAAAAAAATTTACAGAATGCTTCAAAAATTAGTTGTCCTCACTTTAAGTGCGATCGCGTTGCAAGGACTTTCTAGTTGCACGCCCGAAACTATTGCCCCCAAACCAACAACGACCACAACTGCGGCAAATCAAACCCAAGCCTCGCTTAAAGTGGGCGGGTCAAGCAGCACCGTCAACCTGCTAAATGTACTTATAACTAGCTACACAAGTACTGCCAACACTGTCAAAATTACGCAATTAGAACCAGGGCAATCTGAAAATATCATTGATGGGGTTAAACTGAAAGTTGTCGATGTCGGGGTAATTTCTAAAGTATTAAAGCCAAAAGAAAATGATGGGACTTTGGAAGTCCGTGAAGTCGCCAAAGATGCGCTTGTGGTTGCCACTCACCCTAGCGTTACGGGTGTTAAGAATCTTACCACCGAAGACCTCAAAGGCATTTATAGTGGAACTGTAACCAACTGGAAGCAACTAGGGGGGCCCGATGCAAAAATAGTGCTGCTCGATCGCCCAGAAGATGAATCAGCCAAACGACTACTTCGCAAACATTACCTAGGATCAGAGTTAAAGAATTCACCAGAAGCAGTCGTGCTCCGTAAAGAGGGGGAATTGATCAAGACCATCCAAAGCACACCTTACAGTATTGGCACTTTTTCTGTTGCTCAGGCAGTTTCTCAAAAGCTGCCCGTTAACCGCCTCATCCTTAATGGGATTGAACCGACACCAGAAAATGTCAAAGCAGGTAAGTATGTAATGGTGAGAGAGATTTCAATGATTTGGCATAAAAATCCTTCAGAGGCTACCCAAACTTTTATAGAATACATCTTCAGTTCGTCAGGAATAAATGCCATAGAGCAGTCTGGTTTTATTGCTGTGAACTCCAGCGCAAAAAAATAAGAGCAATGTATGGCAATCAAAGCTAGATATACGCGGTTACCAGTTTCCCTCAAATTGCTATCACCTCTGTTATTGGCGTTCCTAAGCCTATGGACTGCTGGAACTGTCGGCTTTGGTTATTTTGCCAGAAACAATTTAGAACAATCGGCTCAGAAGGAAATCATAGATCTAGGTGGGTTACTGCAAGAATCACTTAAGCAAAGGCAAGAAACACTCAAATTAAAAACTCGCTTGGTGAGTGAAGAGAAAGAAGTTATCAATGCAGTTGAGGCTGGCGATCGTGACTTACTCCTCAGAAAAGTGCTACCCCTTCAAGCTGCTTTAAAACTAGATTTGCTAAGAATTATTGACGCGGATGGTCAAATTTTAGTGTCTTCTCAGCTAGGAACTTTAGGACAGATCACATTAGAGGACACCGCCATCAACATTGCTGCCAAGACAGGGTTGGAGTTGTCTGGCTTTGCTTTTGGCAAGGATGGATCTCCAACAACAATGGTGGTATTGATCTCGATCAAATCATCTCAAAAAGTATTAGCTGGATTAGTTGATGGGATTGCCATTGACGACACCCTGCTCCAGTCAATTCGTGGTGATACATCCATCGAACTGGTGACTTTTAAGCGCGATCGCATAACCGCTGCGACCTTGCCGCTTGATCGCGATCGGGCTTGGCAATTTCCTGAAGCTGATAATCCTCCCACAAAGATCATGGTTAGAGGCTCAGAATACTTGATTAAAACCATTGAACTCCCAAGCTTTGATCAAGCAACCCTCAAAATTGCTGTATTGAAATCTACACAAGAGATAGAACAGGCTGGACAGCGATTATGGATTGTTGTAGGTAGCTTTGGTGCATTGGGAAGTATTTTGATCGTAGCCGTAACCATCGGAGGTTTTCAGATTACCCAATCTCTCAGTCGCCGCATCAAAAGATTGACCAAAGCTGCCGAAGAGCTAGCCACAGGGAACTTAGCGATCCGCATTGCTGTTGATGCCCAAGATGAAGTGGGGATCTTAGCTGAAGGTTTTAACAGTATGGCTGAGCAGCTCACATCTCGCGATCAACAACTGAGTCAACAGTTGCAAAAGATAGAAAGCACCAACGAAGAATTAACTCGGGCAAATCGTCTCAAGGACGAGTTTCTTGCTACAATGAGTCACGAACTTCGTACTCCTCTCAATGCCGTTTTGGGAATGACGGAAATTTTGCAAGAAGAAATGTTTGGGGAGATTAATAATGAACAGCGAGATGCTTTGCAAACTATCGAGAGTAGCGGCAATCATTTATTAAGTCTCATCAACGACATCATTGATTTAAGCATGATTGAGTCTGGATATTTGAAATTAAGCTATACATCAACTGCGATCTCGCAGCTTTGCCAGTCCAGTATCGCATTTATTCAACCCCAAGCTTCTCAAAAGCAGATTCAGATTTCCGCAGAGATTGCCCCAAATCTACCTAACCTCATGTTAGATGAACGGCGCATTCTCCAAGTTCTAATTAATCTACTCAACAATGCTGTGAAATTCACTCCAGAGAATGGAAGTGTGAGCTTGACGGTGACCCATGAACCGCCTGTTAAAAGCACTAATCAGTCTTCCGTTCGGATTAGTGTAATTGATACTGGCATTGGCATTGCTCCTGAACATCTTGATAAACTATTTCAGCGCTTTGTGCAAATTGATAGCTCTTTAAACCGCAAATATGAGGGTACTGGACTAGGGCTTGCCCTCGTCCAACGCATTGTGGAACTGCATGGAGGCACAGTAGAAGTAAGTAGCGAATTTGGAAGAGGAAGTCAATTTACAGTTGCTCTCCCCTGTGACGAATCCCCTCGAATTACTCCTAAACCGATCGCACAGAATCCGCTCAATCTAGAACTTAAATCTGAGGAAGTATCCATGCGATCGCGCTTAATTTTGCTAGCAGAAGATCATCAGGCAAACATCGAAACCATCTCTAGCTATCTCAAAGCTCATGGATATCGTTTGATAGTTGCCGAAAATGGACAAGAAGCAGTTGATATGAACCAAACACATCATCCTGATATTATTTTGATGGATATTCAGATGCCAGTTATGAATGGTTTAGAGGCAATCCAGCAGATTCGGCAATTGGGAGGCAATCATATTCCGATTGTTGCCATGACAGCATTAGCAATGCCAGGCGATCGCGAAAAATGCCTAAATGCTGGAGCAACCGAATATATCAGTAAACCTGTAAAGCTCAAAGAGCTAAATATGTTGATCCAAAGCCTTTGCCCGAACATACTTTAAGCAACTTAATTCCTAACGTTACGTGGAAGGAATTCCTGTAATGACATAGGTTGGGGGCTGGCACGCACCATCCGCTGCCCCTACGGAAACCTCTAATACCAATTCACAAAAGTGTGACAACACTTCTGTGAAATAAAAAGCAAACCCTGTAAGGGTTTTAAAAGCACAAAGTGGCTACGCCACTTTGTGCTTTGGCATAAATTTTGGGTTAGGGGCAATTCCCCCGTGGTTACCCTGCTTCGCTACCAGCAAGAGATTATCATCTGCGTTCCACGAAACACACCCCTAGACCTTCTCCTTGTTTGCTGTAGAAACAGCAATTCTCATTATGAAACCAATTTTGGTGTTTCCAGCGCCTTCGGCGCTGGAAACACCAAAATTGGTTGTTTGAAAGCCCGCCAACGGCGGGCTTTCAAACAACCAATTTTTATAATGAGAACTGCTGCTGTAGAAATCATAATTGCCCCAAAACAATGATCTTGATCTAGTGAGATAATGTCGATTATTGACTACATGGCTTTACTTAATGAACCAAACAAGGTTTGATGCTTTGATCATCGGCAGCGGTGCTGCTGGACTTTATACTGCGCTACGACTTACAGATTTAGCACCAAACTGGCGGGTTGGTTTAGTGACTAAAGATAACTTGTCAACTTCAGCTAGTGACTGGGCGCAAGGTGGGATTGCAGCAGTTATCGACAAAAATGATGCACCCCAGTTTCACGGCAAAGATACATTGGTCGCTGGAGTTGGTTTATGTGAAACCGAGGCAGTAGATGTATTGGTTAACGCCGCACCTCGACAAATTCAACAACTGATCGCCTTGGGCGTAGACTTCGATCGCGATGAAGATGGCAGCTTGGCATTAACCTTAGAAGCTGCCCACTCGAGACGTAGGGTATTGCACTCAGCAGATACTACAGGTCGAGCGTTGGTGTCAAAACTTGCAGCAGCAGTACTGCAAAGTCCTAGTATTGAGATTTTGAGTACTACCCTAGTGTTAGATCTTTACTTAGAACAAGGACGCTGTGGCGGTGTTTTTTATCTAGATCAAGAGCAGGAAATTAGCTGCTTGATTTCGCCAGTGGTAGTCTTGGCAACAGGTGGCGGTGCTCAAGTATTTTCGCAAAATACTAATCCACCATCGAGCACAGGTGATGGTGTCGCGATCGCATGGCGTGCAGGAGCCATGATTCGAGATATAGAATTTGTACAGTTTCATCCAACTGCCCTCGCTTTGCCTAACGCCCCAAGATTTCTCATCAGCGAAGCAGTGCGTGGAGAAGGGGCGCATTTGATCGACCATCAAGGCGATCGCTTTGCATTTAATTATCATCCCAAGGGCGAACTAGCTCCTAGAGATGTTGTCAGTCGAGCCATATTTAACCATCTCCAGAAAACCAAAGAACCCACAGTATTTCTGGATTTACAGTCAATTCCTAGTGAGAGAATCGCCCATCGCTTTCCCAATATCATCAAAATCTGTCAGCAGTGGCAAATTGATATTTTCTCCGCCCCGATTCCTGTAACTCCCGCAGCCCATTATTGTATGGGCGGTATTGTCGTGGACTCCTATGGAGCCACTTCCATTGCGGGGCTGTATGCAGTTGGGGAAACTGCCAGTACAGGCGTACATGGCGCTAACCGCCTAGCGAGCAATTCTCTTTTGGAATGCTTTGTATTTGGGGAACGTTTGGCAGAACAGGTCTGCTCTCAGCAAACTCATGTTTTTAATGTTCCGAAGGCGATCGCACCCAAATTAGAAGATCATAATTATTCGGCAACTATTCAAGAGATTAAATATGGGATTCAAAATCTGAGTTGGCAAGCGGCAGGAATCTGTCGAATTCAATCTGAATTAGAAATTGCTTTGACCCAAATTTCTGCATGGCAAACTGAATTAGCGGAACTTGCTGAACCTTCACGCCTATGGATCGAAACCCGCAATCTGGCGGACTATGCGTATTTGTTAATGCGATCGGCTCTATTTCGCACCGAAAGTCGCGGTGCTCATTATCGTTCCGATTTCCCTGATACTGACCCTAGTTGGCAGCTCCACACAATTATCGAAGGTCAAGAAATCAGACGCTCTAATGCTTTGCTTTAAAAGAGAGTTATTAACTGATATTACGTGGAAGTTTCTAAAACCTCACCCTAGACCCTCTCCTTGCAAAGGAGAGGGGAACAAGAAAAAGCTCTGGCTCCCCTTCTCCTTGCAAGGAGAAGGGGTTGGGGGATACAGAAGTGTTGTCACACTTTTGTGAATTGGTATAACATCAGCTAGTAAGACCTTTGGATTCTTAAAATGGTGTTGTCATTTTGAGGATTGGGACAAAGCAAAATCTGGGCTACAGCTAACTTTGAATTACAAAGCTTCGCCACGTCGATAGAGTTCACGAGCATAGTCTGTCCATGTTCCCTGTCCCCAATAGCGGAAGCAACTGGTTTGAACCAAGAGATTGTAGAGCAAAGCTTGCTGGTAATCCGATCGCGTAGTAATTGAGGGATCTTGCGCTACGAGTGGATCGTATTTTTCATGGAACTTGGCACTGAGTTTATTCATTGGCTCCAATACATTTTCGTAGCCATGCACCCAACTCATACTATTTGTCCATGATGCGCCATCCATGTGGAATTGATGGTCGCTCGCTTTTAGCTCGGTAATTGCACTTTCCACTGCGGCAGTATTGAGATTATTGCGATCGCAGCTTTGATCTACCCTATTCCAGACTTTATACTGTTGAACTGCTTGAATGGCAGGGTAATCAAGGGGACTGACACCAGCCGCTTCGATCATTTCGAGATATTCAGTTCCATTTAGTCCCACAACACCTGAACTTCCACGACCATTATTTTTAAGTTGATCCCAGACCAAAGGATAATCACGGGGAAATTCGTTCATCATCACGCCTCCATTCTCACCATCGGCAATTTGCGAAACGAGAGAAGGTACGGAAATATTACCAAGCATCTGTTTGCTACGACCTTTTGCCTCATGATAAGGCTGCATTTGAGCGACAAGCTTCGTATCTGAGCCTTGAGTTTTAATTAGCGCAGTGATACTAATCGATTCGCCATTGGAATTCATCGCCACTAAGCGATTAGGTAAATATTTCTGATCTTGAGTTAGTCCTGAACCATCAAGACATTCCACGGAATGTTCTTGAACCATGAGCCAACGATAGCCACATTCTTTTAGTGCTTTGATGTATTCATAGAGAGTGTCGGGATGATTGGGAAGATGCATCTCTGGCGGAGAAAAACCTTTAACACGCTTCAGAGCATCAATGCCAAAAATCGAGGCAAAATGACTTTGCCATGCTTGAATATGTAGCTTCACATCGGGAATTGGCGTAGATGGAATTACCGCATGACTCCACATCGTACCCAGCCATTCTACATAGGGTTGATATTGGCGATCGCAGGTAATGCGTTTAAGATTATCCAAAATGTCATGGCGTTGCATTTGCTGCAATCCCCAGAGCAGATTTCCTGAATAGTCCAACATAATCCGAGGATTGCTGCCCTCTGCAACTAATTGGGGGATAAAATCTCCCATACGGCTATAGCACCATGCAAACACAGAAGCGTTGTGGTTATCACCTTCGCCCTGATGTTCAAACATATTTTGCAGATTACAAATTAGCGCTCCATTTGCTCCTGCGGGAATAGTCGGCTGATGCATATGCAATGCACAGGCAAAGGCTGAGGTAATCTCTTCAAGGCGAAGATTGTTATTAGATAGAAATACTGGTGCATCATCTTGCACAGCGCGTTGAATTACGTCTTCGTTTCCGCAAATAGCTGGGAAATCAGAGGCGACAAAGCTTGATGGTGTAGTTGTAATCAAAACTTGTAAAACCTCAATATTAAATTTACAGCGACTTTCAGATTAGCCTACATCGCTTTGCGAAAAAACAGTATGTAAGTAGCTAATCATAATTAAAGCCCAAAGTCGAGAATCCTAGATCCCACCTGCTATGTAGGCAGAATCTAGGATTCTCGACTTTAAGGGGACTGATTTCAAAAACTTGAGCCCATCTAATTGTCTCCATTGGGAAAATCTGTTTGCTCAATTTTTGTATTTTTAATGATAACCTCTTGCATGGTTGCATTTTTGAGAACTGTTTGTAACAGGTTTGTATTCGTTAAATTAGCATAATTCAGATTAGCTTTCGATAAATCCGTCTGAGTTAGATCAGCAGAAGTCAGGTTTGCATATGACAGATCGGAACTTGCCATATTTGCTTGAGAAAAGTTTGCTGCTCTGAGGTTTGCTCTGACTAGCTTTGCTTTTTGTAACTCAGCTTGACCAAAGTCTGCACAGTTGGAAGTTGTCTCCGAAAAATCTACATTCTCCAAATTAGCCTGCGAAAAATCTGTTCCTTCAAGTTTTGCCCCTTTGAGATTCGATCCTGACAAATTAACTTGAATGAGATTCGCACCTGTTAAATCCGCATTCTGGAGATCCACACCTATTAAATCTTCAGAAATAAATCGAGCACCCCTAAAATTACATCCTCGACATTTGCGGTAAATTTGCAACTTTACGATGGAATCGCTTACATCTTGCGCCTCTGTCTTTGTCAATTTTAAATGACGATACTTATTACAGGGATAAAGGGAAGGTAATGGAAGGGATGCAGGGCTTGAGGAGGGGGTAATTTGGGAATTACTGGAAAGATTTTCTGAGGAAGGATTGGGGAAAATCGCAAATAGAGATGCGATCGCGGTAACTGGCAATAGATAAATCGGCATTCTTCGCCATCTGCTAGTAATAGCTTTAGCAGATGCTCCAATATTTCCAACTTGATGTAGATTAGCTAAAGCTATCGATGCCTCACTATAACGATCCTTCAATCGCGGAGCTGTCATTTTTTTCAGCCATTGCACAAAGCGCGGATTCACATTGGTTAGCAAATGCTGAAACTCGATCTGATTGGTTTCATCAATCAAGTGATCGATTTGAATCGATCGAATGCCTGTCAATAAGCACACTAGGGTCATACCCAAACCGTACAGATCAGTTGCCTTGCTGAGATTACTATTTCGCAACTGTTCTGGAGCCATAAAGCCAAATGTGCCTGCTGCAACACTGCTCATAGCAACATCCGTCATTCCTATACGGGCAAAGCCAAAATCAACTAGATAAAGTTTTAAGTCGTCACTAACCAATAAATTCTCTGGTTTTAGATCTCGATGAATAATTGGCGGAGTCTGGCTTTGAAGGTAAACTAGAACTTCTAATGCCGCGATCGCAATATGTTGGATCTGCTGTAGGTTAAAGCTATGTTGGTTAGCGAGGGATTGCGCCTCGATATACTCCTGCACAATACAGTAGCCATCTGGGATATCAAACCTGTTGAGATAGCAAGGGATCATGGGATGCTGAAGCTGGCTCAAGATCTGCGCTTCACGGGCAATAGCTTTCTCGTAGGTTGAGAACTGGTTTGCTGATTTAGGGAATCGAAATAACTTGACCACTACCAATTGTTGATTGGCAATTTTTTTGGCAAGGTAAGTGCTTCGTGCAGAGCCATAATTATGCCCCAATACTTGGATTATTTCATAGCCATATTCTGTAAGCTCTGGATGTAGTTCCATCGTTATATTCCCCAGTCAAACCTGTTAATAGCCATTCTAGAATGAACAAATTATATAGCAATTCTAAATAATTTATAAGATCGCAAGAAATTGAGAGATTACAGGGTCAATTTCTCATAGATCATTATCCCTAGATTCCCAATAAAAAGAAGGTGGCGCTAAGCGCCACCTTCTTTTTATTGGGGTTGTTATAACTGGTGTTACGGGGCAGGAATTCCTACGATGGCGGAAGTCTGGGGATGGCACGTCAGTTATAAGTAGAATTATGGACTGCTGTAATACAAATGGTGTGCTTTGCACACCATTTCTTTAATTAGGAAGAAGCAGGCAGATCGCCAGTGACGTTGACCTTGAAAGCTTTGACTTCATTAGCTTTAGGTAAAGTCAAGGTGAGGATGCCATTGGTGTAATCTGCCTTCACTTGTTCATGTTCGATCGCTACAGGTAAAGCAAATACACGTCGGAATTTACCATAGCTCATTTCACTCCAGTAATAGCCTTTGTTAGACTCTTCCTTGCGTTCTAAATGGCGTTCACCAGCAACTGAGATCGAATCCTTGGTCACTTGGATGTCAAGATCCTTTGCTTCGATTTCAGGAAGTGTGAGTCTCAGAGTTAAATAGTCGCCATCATCCCGTAGCTCACTAGCAGGAACCCATCCGCCTTTCGTGGTTTCCTGATCTAATGGTGCAAACTCACGGAATAAGCGATCAAATTGACGACGAACTTCTTCCATTTCTTGGAAAGGTTGCCAACGTACTAACATAAATATCACCTTTAACTATTTCAAAACAACGATGGAACGTTCAGAAGTAGATTAAGAATTAAGTTGATATTTCGTGCTTCGATTTCGTTCACAGGTTCATTATGAAATAACTGCAAAGCTATGAGCAGTAGGAGAACCACACTTTTGAAGTGTGGTTCTCCGAAAAGGCTTTTTAAATCAGACCTATTGGGTAACAACAATTAAAATCACTAGAACCATTACTCAGAGAGGGGGTCAGGAGCTTAAGTAAAGCCCACTCTATGTGATCGGCGATCGCACTAATTCTCAATTTGTGCGATCGCCTGTTTGGGATTAGCATTACCATAAATCACCGACATAATCGCTGGGAGGTATTGATCCATTGTCAAAACGTTGGTATAGATCAATTTCCTTAATAATGCAAATGTAATGCGATCGCCACTGACATCGATGCTGGTTTTAGAACGAATCTCTCCATCTGAAAAGATACCCAACAGTTAATCACATTGCATATAAGTATCTACAGCAATTTGCTTTCAAACCCGCCACAGCTAAAAATATAAGGCTCTATAGGTGTTTCGGGGAGTTCAACCTTGATAAACGGCTCAATGCTTTTAATGATGGGTATTTCAGACATCAAAGACCTCCGAGGCTAAAACCATTGTGCTTCAAGTATTTCAGCCATTTACGCTAGAGCACCTCCCCGAAACGCCTATTGAGCCTACTATAGCAATTACAATGCATTCAAGCGATCGTTGTATAGCGTTACACTATCATTATTCAACTGACCTGTATTCTGAAGCGGTCCAGTATTTATTATCTCTTGTCTTCCGATCGCTAATCCCTGCGCAAAGTTAGCCATGATTACTTGCAAGTGATTATTTAGCTTATTTGTAACCGCGACTCTTTCATTTTGGTTTACGTTATATTCCCTTGGATTTGCACCTGCTTTCTCTCCAGTAATGATTTCATCAATAAATTTTATATGAGTATTAATACTGTTCTGACCTGAATCCCACGCTTCTGTAGCAATTGCGTTATAATGCCCACCAATAAACATAGTGACTAAAGGATGATTCAGCCAGTCCTGTAGAGTGATTTTTTGAGCACCCACTTGCTCTGTAAACTTCACCCTACTGGCTGGATCGACATTGTCAATTGGATATATCTTTCCTTGGGACATATTCATAAGTAAGTTATCAAGATTTGCCGATCCCACAATCCTATCAAAGTTTCCAAGAAAGATATCTGCTGCGGCAAGACGACCCAATGCTATGGCAAAGGAAGGATCTTGGGTAAGAAGTTTGAGAGGACTGTTTTTGTTTACCTTATCTTTTTTGCTAATTATGCGATCGTTTGCAGATTTAATATGACCTCCATCTTTTGTTTGATCTTGCATTATTTCACCGAAACCGCTGACTCCTTGTGCTGCTTCTTGAATCATCGTTGTATTAACTGCCACAGCCTCCAATAATGTAAGAGTGCGAGGATCTAAATCATCCATAAAATGAGCGGCTCGAGCTTGGATTCCGACCACATCTTTGTGGATTGCAAAGCGCCTATCTAAATTCGCGATATTCCACTTCCCTCCCCTGTCATTTTTTTTAGTTGATGCCATCGATCCGTGGAGATGGGACGCAATCATCTCCTCATCCTTCTCTCTAACGTTAGGCTTGACAACGAGCGTGGATTTGTTGTCTGACACAAATATGACTCCACCAACTCCCCCTTCACTTGCTCTAAATCTTGTAACTTTATTCCAGTCAGTGTCATGTAAACTTAGTCTTTGGATAGTTTGATCGTGACTGAGACTAGACAAAGAAAGCTTAATCGGGGAGGCAGGAACTTGAGTCCCTTGCGATCGCTCTGGTTTTCTCGACAATTTAGATTTATTTGTAGATCTATTTGCTACATTTTGAGCGCCATTTTGCTGAACGACATGGGTCAACTCATGGGCAATCAACTCCTGACCACCTTTGCTACTCGGCTCATATGCCCCCTGCCGAAAAAACACGTCTTGTCCAGTTGTAAAAGCCTTTGCTTGAATCGATTTATTTAATTGATCGGACTGTGAATCTGTATGGACTTTTACACCGCTAAAATCTGCTCCCATTGCTTCACCCATCTTTGCTTGCAGATTGGAATCGAGAGACTGACCACTACCCCTTGCACTTTGAATTGATGACTCTAAATCTATTGATGCTTCTCCCCCACCAATATTTTCACGTCTCTGCACCAAAGACTTCATTTGCAATTCTTCATCCTCTTCTTCCATTGACTCTTCTCGTTGGATTGTAGAGATTGGCTTCATTTGCAATTCCTCATCCTCTTCTTCCATCGACTCTTCTCGTTGGATTGTAGAGATTGGCTTCATTTGCAGTTCTTCATCCTCTTCTTCCATCGACTCTTCTCGTTGGACAGATTGATCCTGAATTGGCAAATTAATTTGCTGAACGACCTTAGATGCAGTGGCATCTGCTTCCTGCTCATACTTATCGTTTGGTTCACCAATACTCAGTTTGGCTTGGATCGCCATACGCTTAGATTGAAGCGGCTTCGTCAAGCGGTTCATTGGCTTTGCTTGGACTGGCGTATCAGCCGACTCAGTGCCACGCTGATTAATTATTTTTTCAAGGAAATTCTCAGTATATCCAGATGGTCGAAAGGTAGCATCTTCATCCAAATCTGTCTGTAGTGGCGCAAAGTCTCTAGTATGTAAAAATGAAGCTGTGGGTTGGACTGAAGTCGTAGATTTGGAAGAATTTTTTTCGTTACCGTAAGTACGCGACATGTCACTAACCTCTAAATTTTCTTACTCAGACACAGCATATATTTGATATTGCATATTCTCGCACAATCAAAATTTTTTAACGACAATTTTGATCGTTTACTTCCACATCTTGCAAGGTCATGTTACATAATTTCGCTTTTATTAAATTTATATTGATTAATAAGACATTTTCGAGATTTGCCTCAACAAAATTTAATTCGCTGAAATTGGCACTTTCGAGAAAGTAATCTGGCTGGTGCATCAGCGATAACAACTAACTACATCGCGATCGCATTGCTGATAATATCTGATGTCTGTTGGGTTCCATTCCTCAAACTAACCTACAAGATCGGCGATCGCATCAGCCAAAAATCAATGATTAGAACTGCGATCTCCAATTGAACATTTTAGAATTTGAGATATTTAGGAAAGCGATTACTTTATAATTGAAGATAAAATATAGTAAAGACAACAATGGCTGCTAAAGACAGATTTCATGCTGTAGTTAGGATCGCTTTAGAAAAGGAGCAGTGGAATGTAACTGATGATCCACTACGACTAGATATTGGCGGCACTAAGTTTGAAATTGATTTGGGCGCGGAGCAATTGTTAGCAGCAGAGCGCGGTAAAGAAAAAATAGCTGTTGAAATTAAAACCTTCTTGAGTGATTCGCCATTGACTGATTATCATGCTGCATTAGGACAGTTTTTGAATTATCGTCTTGCCTTAGAAATTGCTGACTCAACACGCATTTTGTATTTAGCAGTGCCAGTGGGAGTTTACGAATCATTCTTTAAGCGCGAATTTGCCCAAATCTCATTAGAGAGATATCAAATCAAACTAATTATTTACGACACAATTCAAGAGGTAATTGTTCAATGGATAAAATAGAGTCTTATCGCAATATAATCCAGTCGTTGTTGACAGCTTATGCTGCTGTCCCGATCGCAAATGGTGCGATTGATTGCTATACGGTTTTTGATACAAAGCAAGACCATTATCATGTCATGAATGTGGGATGGGACGGTTATCGACGGGTCTATGGTTGCGTTTTACATTTGGATATTATAAAGGGAAAGATTTGGATTCAGCAAAATATGACGGAAATGAGGGTTGCTCAAGAACTTGTAGATTTAGGGGCGGCGAAGGAAGATATTGTACTGGGATTTCAGTCTCCTGAAATGCGTGAATATACTGGCTATGCAGTTGCTTGAGTGAAAGCGCGATCGCATAAGCCAAAAACCAATGACTAGAACTGCGATCGCATGCGCCAATTCAAGGATGAAATGCACCATTAAGCCAAGAGATATCTGTAAATAAGACTAATTTTGATGAAGCAAAATTAGTCTTATTTCATTATTGAGTTGGCGAATTTTAATTTTTTAACCGACTGGGGAGTCTTTATCGATAGCCTTAAACAATTCAGACAACTTGACCTTGCAGTAACCGTATTTAGTTCCTGGATCTAATTTTACGAAGTCATTATCTAATTTTCCAGGAATCATCAATTTAGTACCTTGAGGAAGAGTTATCAAACTTCCTTTCATCGTCTGTACAGATAAATCAACAGTTAGTTGATAAACGTGTTCTTTGGCATTAGTGACCCATTGTTCATCTTCAGGGTTTTCCTCCTTTTTTACTTTCTCTTTGATTCCATAGTCAAAATTCATCATTCCCTTGTATAGCTTCCTTTGTCTTTCTTCTTCCTTTAAACGGTTGCGTTCTTTTTCTTTCTTTATCAGATTATAGTTTTCAATATCAGCATCCAACGTGTTTATATGTCCTTTATTCTTCCCTTTCGCAAGTGCATTAGGTGTCTTGATAAGTAAACCTGCCGAGGCTTTAATCCCTGCCGCTTTTAAAATTTGCTCGGAAAACTTTGCACAATTTATTCCCCCTTTAGTTAAACTACCTCCTAAAAGGCGATATTTTCTCTTTTTAGGCTTAAGGTTTGCTATTTTCTCAGCTTTCCTAAGAGCGGGTTCCACGTCTTTGATATCCCTTACCCAGCTTCTACGTTTAGTTTCACTTTCACGAGGGGTATGTCCCTTATTAATTTTAATAGTAGTTGCTTCTTTTACTGCGGTTAGATGAACTTGTGTGTCTGCAGGTTTATCATTTTCTAGATATTCAATGTAGACAATAGAATGACCACCCCCCCTATGGTCATTCGCAGTTGCTGTAAACACGGCATTTTCTGATGTTATCTTTTGCCCTTCTAAAACACTGCTGTAGTAAGCATTAGCTTCATCATTTTTATAAGTCCGTTGGATATGATGGTCGGATGCACTAATATAATCTTGTGATTTTGTTTGGATGGAATTTCCATTTTGTTGCAACACATGGGTCAACTCATGGGCGATCAACTCCTGTCCACCTTTGCTACTTGGTTCATAAGCTCCCTGCCTAAAAAACACATCTTTACCAGTCGTAAACGCCTTTGCCTGAATCGATTGATTGAGTCGATCTGATTGCGAATCTGTGTGCACTTTTACTCCACTAAAATCTGCTCCCATGGCACGACCCATCTTTGCTTGCAGATTGGGATCTAGCAACTGCCCGCTACTCTTTGCTTGCTGTATCGATCTTTCCAGTTCCTCAGACGCATCACCGCCACCAACTGCCTCCCGTCGCTGAAGCATTGGCTTCATTTGGATATCTTCTTCCTCCTCTTCTACTGCTTCCTCTCGTTGGATAGAATCAGAGAGAGGCTTCATTTGCAATTCATCATCTTCCATTACTTCTTGACGCTGAATCTTTGAAATCGCAGGCTTCATTTGCAATTCATCATCTTCAGATTGCATCGCCTCCTGCTTTTGGACAGATTTATCCTGTGGTGTTGAATTTATCTGCTGAACAACTTTAGAGGCAGTGGCATCTGCTTCCTGCTCATACTTATCATTTGGCTCACCAATACTCAGCTTAGCTTGAATCGCCATACGCTTAGATTGAAAAGCCTTCAAGCGGTTCATTGGCTTTGCTTGGACTGGCGTATCAGACGACTCAGTGCCACGCTGATTAATTATTTTTTCTAGAAAATTCTCAGTGTATCCAGATGGTCGAAAGGTAGCATCTTCATCCACATCTGTCTGTAGCGGCGCGAAGCCTCTAGTTTGTAAATATGTTGCTTTGGGTTGGACTGAAGCCGTGGATTGGGAAGGCTTTTTTTCGTAATCGTATTTACGCTTCATGTCACTAACCTCTAAATCTTCTTATTCAGACACAGCACATATTTTGATATTGCATATTCTCGCACAATTAAGAATAATTAACGACAATTTTGGTTGTTTATTGCCATATCTTGCAAGGTCGTATTACATAATTTCGCATTTGTTAAATTTATATTGATTAATTAGGCATTTTCGAGATTTACCTCAACAAAATTTAATTCGCTCAAAAATCAATGACTAGAACTGCGATCGCCTATTGCCAATTTTGAAAACAGGAAATTATAGAAAGTAGCTTGCCTAGCTGTTGGCGATGATCGCCAACAGCTAGGCAAGTGTCACCGCTGCTGGGTCATTGCCATGATCATTTCTACTGTGAGGTTTGAGATATTGCCAAGGGTTGGAAGTATATCGGTTCCAGAATAAATTAATGGCAGTTCAGATTTTTCCCAAACCCAGATTTGCTTTCGCTGAATATCAATTAGCCAAGCTAGTTGAGTGCCGTTGATCAAGCAGTGTAGGATTTTGTTTTGTAGCTCTAATGTGTTTTGGTCGGGGGAGCGAATTTCAATCAGCCAGTCTGGCGCTCCTTGCAGTGGTCCATCGACTTCTGTAAGCCGATCGCTTTTAACCACGGTAATGTCTGGGACGGGGGATAGTGGTGGCACAATGCAGCGCAGTTCTTGAATGGCTTCGTATGTTTGGGTTTGGCTGTTGATCCTGTTAACTAGGTTGCGCTGAAGGCGGGAATGAAACAGTGTTGGCATCGTTTTTTGTTGGGCTTGCCCGTGGATAAATTCCCAAGCAGGTGAGGTTTCAATGTTGGGCTGCTGGAGAAAAGTGTCTAGGGGGCTAGCGATCGCAATAGATTCCATAAGCCTGAGATGCACCAACGAAGGTACAACGTATGTTTAGTTCTATTGTAGTTTGAGAATTTCGTTTATGGCAAATGTTGAGATGTTTCAGGCAGTTTAGCAGGCGATCGCATCAGCCACAAATCAATGACTAGAAATGCGATCGCCTGTTGCCAATTTTAAAAATGCGAAATTATAAAAAGTAGGTTGGGTGGAGCGTCAGCGATACCCAACAGTTAATCACATTGCATATAACGCCTGTTGGTGTTGGGTTTCATTCTTCAACCCAACCTACGCGATAGCGATCGCACTATTCATGATTTATGGGAAACTTCGCCATGTTCCTCATCTAAAAAGATATCCTGTTTTGAAGCTTCCTCAATAATTTCTCTGTAAGCCTCAGCCGTCAGATTAGATGTGTAATCAGCCATCTCTAGAATATTATCAGGACTTAATTCTTGCATTTTTTTCCACCATTCTGTGAATAAGTGCTGATATTTAATTTTTACTCTATCCGAAACATTTTTAAATTCTTGTTCTTTATTGGGATTGACTACAAAGATAAACTCATCAAATTCTTTATGAGTTACAGTTGTTCCTGTATAGCCCGTGACTTTAATATTCTTTTTACCAAGTTTGCCCAGTTCTTCTGCTACATCCTTTACTAGGGGGGTTACACCCGCTCCTGAATAACAGGAGCTTATATATACATTGTGTGGCCAATCCTTAGGTACGCCATTGTTTTCGTCTGCTAGAAATTTACCAATCTGTTGACCATTAAAATGACCTGACTTTCCCTCGACTCCATGAGCCACCAATATTAAATTTTCATTGCCTAATTTGTTGAAAGCTGGCTTGCTCATATCAAATATAGGTCCTCCCACTATGTTATTTGCCCATGATATGTGTTGCATGAAGGTATAGGCTTGGGTCAGTTTATCCATATTATTAGGATCACCTATAAGAGATTTAATTTCATTGGTGATTCCCTTTGAATTGATTCCCACCATTCTTTGGATCACTGGTGCGGAATTTTGTTGCTTCGGCGAGATGTCTGGTAGTGGCCTAGGGCTTGTCGCGATGCGAATTGCCTTTGATTTAACATCAAATTCACTATTTTGAGCCAGGTTTTCCGATTGTTCTGGCGATCTCCTCACTGCTTCCCCATTTTGCTGTACCACATGCGTCAATTCATGAGCGATCAACTCCTGACCATTCTTGCTACTAGGATTATATTCTCCTTGCCGAAAGAAGACATCTTGACCTGTGGTAAATGCTTTGGCTTGGATCGATTGATTTAACTGATCAGATTGCAAATCTGTATGGACTTTCACCCTGCTAAAGTCTGCTCCCATCGCCTGTCCCATCTTCGCTTGCAGATTAGAATCTAGAGATTGACCACTACCTCTCGCACTTTGAATTGATGACTCTAAATCAGTCGAAGCTTCTCCACCATCAATATCTCCTCGTCTCTGGAGCAAAGACTTCATTTGCAATTCATCCTCTTCTTCTTCCATCATTCCTCGTTGGATTGAAGAGATTGGCTTCATTTGCAATTCTTCATCTTCTTCTTCCAGCGACTCTTCTCGTTGGATAGATTGCTCCTGAGTTGGCGAATTTATCTGTTGGACAACTTTAGAGGCAGTGGCATCTGCTTCCTGCTCATACTTATCATTCGGCTCGCCAATACTCAGCTTGGCTTGGATCGCCATACGCTTGGATTGAAGCGGCTTCATCAAGCGGTTCATTGGCTTTGATTGGACTGGCGTATCTGCCGACTCAGTACCGCGCTGATTAATTATTTTTTCTAGAAAATTCTCAGTGTATCCAGATCGACGTGGAGCATCTTCATCCAAATCCGTCTGTAGTGGCGCGAAGGCTCTAGTTTGTAAAAATGAAGCTGTGGGTTTGAATGAAAACGTGGATTGCGAAGGCTTTTTTTCGTTATCGTAAGTATGTGGCATATTAGCAACCCCTAGATCTACTTACTAAGACACCTTAATATATCACATACATAATATTTGGCATCACATATTCTCGCATAATTACAAAAATTAACGACAATTCTGATTGTTTACCGCTCCATCTTGCAGGGTTGTGTTACACAACTTCGCTTTTGTTAAATTTGTATTGATTAATGAAGCATTTTCTAGATAAGCATCAACTAAATTTACTTCACTAAGATTTGCCCCTTCGAGATTGGCAAAACCTAGCTTGGCATTGGTCAGATTGGCTCTAAATAAATTCGCCCCTTCAAGATCGACAAATTGGCGCACAGACGTAAATACATCGACATTGCCATCCGCATAGCTGTCAGTCAGATTCGCATCTTGGAGATTGCTCTGGCGAAAAGAAGCCTCAAGTAAATATGCATTGCTCAGATTTGCCCCCGTCAAATTGGCCTGACCAAAATTAGCAAGCCGCAAATCGGCATAACTAAGATCAGCATAGGTAAGATTTGTTCCTTGCAAATTTGCGCCCCGAAGATCAACACTTCGCAGGTTTGCACCTTGGAGATTAGCTTTATTTAAATCTGCCCCAATCAGTTTCAGCCCATTCAAGTCTGTATTTTGTAAATTACAGCCCTGACAACGATTGGTTTCGATCAGGCGTTGACGATTGAGGGTTTGGATACGATCGCTACTAGGATCAGCCAAAGCAGCAAAGGGTAAAGCGATCGCGATCGTCGCCAGAAATCCCGAAAATAACACCCTAGCCAAAATGCTCATTTTCAGACCTCGATTGAGTAAAAGCATCCTAATTAATCCTAATTAACAGTTGTGTAGTGGGCTTTGCCCACTACACAACTGCCAACTTCGTAAGTCATAATGATAAATTAATGTGGATATGAAAAGTTGTCATCAGATTACAGGTCGTATTTGGTGACAACTTTTGCTAGACCTGGGGTTGAGAAATTGGGATTACCAATGATTTTGCGTTCTTTTTTTCAGTCATTCAAACAAGGCAAGCGGTTTTGGTTGCTCATGGTTGTGCTGCTAAACTTGCCGATCGCACCGACTGCGATCGCTCAAGAGAAGTTACAGGATTTTGACTATTGGGCATCACTTTGTAGTTCTTTGGTCAAGTCTCGCAAATACAAAGAGGCTATCGATGCTTGCAATCAGGCGATTACCCTAAATACCAATGAGCCGATCGCTTGGCTAGAGCGGGGCGATGCCATGTCTGGGTTAGGGATGAATATCGAAGCGGTGGTGTCCTATGATCGCTTTATTAAACTGAAACCCGATAACTCAGGTGGTTTAGCAAAACGTTGTGGGGCACTGATGGAACTAGAACGCTATGAAGATGCGATCGCTTCCTGCGAACTTGCCCTACGACTCGACCAGAACTGGGCAGATGCCTCCCCTGCGATGGTGTGGTACATCCAAGGAGCATTGCTGAAACGGGAGGGAAAAATGGCGGAGGCATTAGAGTCACTGGGGCTTGCCATTCGTTCAAATCCGAATTATTCTCTAGCACTTACAGAACGTTGCGACATTTTTGTTGCCCTTGATCGCGCTGCCGATGCCATCCAAGACTGCGATCGCGCCATTAAGGTAAATGCTAACTGGGGCAAATCCACACCTGCGATCGCATGGAAAACTAAAGGCAAAGTCCAGAATCAGTTAAAACGCTTTGATGAAGCTCTATTTTCCTATGACAAAGCTGTAGCGATCGAGCCGACAAATGCTCAGGCATGGGCAGAACAGGGGATGATTTTATGGAGATTGGGGCGTTATGCCGAAGCTTTGGCTTCACAAGAATGGTCTCTCAAGGCAAAAGAAAAATATTCCCTCGCCTTAGCTAACTCCTGCGCTGCCCTTAACCAGCTCCGCCAATATAAAGAAGCCCTAGTTGCCTGTAACTCTGCACTCCAAGAAGGAGATCAACAATGGGACTATCTGGGGCCAGCTTGGGCATGGGATCAGAGAGCTAATGCTCTCAACGGTTTGGGCAAGTACGAAGAGGCACTAGCTTCGGCAAATCGGGCGATCTCCCTACAGCCAAGCCAAGCTAGCTTTTGGGGCAATCGAGCAGCAACCCTATGGGCTTTGGGGCGTTTTGACTTAGCGCTGTCGTCAACTAATCAAGCGATCGCCCTGAATCAAAATTCATCATTTGGGTGGTTTAATCATGGGCGCATTCTTACCTCATTGGGGCGCACAGAAGAGGCGCTCAAAGCCTATGACAAAGCCATTGAAGGCGATGCAAATATCGGTAGCCAAATCTTCTTGGCAGATATTTGGACAAATAAATCGGCTTTACTCTGGCGGCTCAATCGATTTCAAGAATCATTGATGGCAAGTCAACAGGCATTGGGCATTAATCCCAAATCAGACACAGCTTGGTTTAATCGGGGTCTAGCCATGATGTCCCTTGGTCGCAACGTCGAAGCTGTTACAGCCTATAGCCGAGCACTAGCGATCGATGTCAAAAATGCCGATTATTGGACTGGTCGGGGTCTAGCTTTACTTGCGCTAAATAGCAATGCCGATGCCTTGGTCTCGTTTGAGCAAGCCCTAAAGCTTAATCCTAGTCAGATGCAAGCTACGATCAATAAGGCGATCGCGATCGAGCGCTTAAAACCAAAACCAGTAAAGCCATAATTTAGTGACCAAAAGAAGAGCAGCGGCGCATAGCAACGCCACTCTTCTTTTGATAGCAACAGCTAGACTAAATACCAGGAATTTCTGAAAGGTGGCACTTTAATTCTTCGACCTCAAAGTTGGTCATCTGTTGCCATTCTTCGATCGTGAAGTCATATCCTTCAGCCTTTGCCATTTCCACAAAACTTTCTAGATCAGGAGCTTGATTTAGTTTTGCTTTGAGAAGGGAATCTGTCTTCGCTGCTCGATACAGACGAGCTACTTGATCTCTTGCCATAATCTTGAATAGGGGTAAAGTAGTGGGATATGCTTTAGACAAGTATGTATAAACAATACAAACCTTTGCCGCAAATCACACCTAGTTAATTGATAATAGTTTAACAAGAATAAGGCAAGCAATCTATGGCTACGAAGTCTCCAAATGTTTGGCAAAAATTCTGGAAACGCATCACAGACCTTTGGGGGCAGTTTCTTGGCACTATCGATGGGTTGATCGGTAATAAGTTTGTCGAATTCTTAAATAAGGCTGTTCCAGAACCTTTAAAATTTCTGATCCCATTTCTTAGAGATGATTTAGGGATAACGCCTCCTTCAATTACCTCTTTTAAAGGTATCAGCATACCCGAAAAGAATGAAACCAAAGAAATTTTAAAAGAAATTTCTGTTGATCAAAGAGTGGGGACAATTTGGCAAATCAAGCCGCAATTTCTCCGCTACCAATGTCAAGAATCAAATCCGTTTCGGTGTGAAATTCCCCACGAAACCGTCATAGATAATCCTAATAATAAGTATTGCAAAAAATGTCAATTTCCTGCCAGTTTGCCACCTGAGGTCAAGATTCGTGGCAGGGCTGGAGTATATCAAGTTGATAGCTATATCGGCATTCGCGGCAGTGGCAGACTCTATAATGCTACTAACTTAACGGACGGGGAGCCTTTTTTATTAAAAGAATACGTAATTCCCAAAAAATATTTTAACGATCAAGAAACTAGAGCCTGCAAGCGTAATTTTGAAGCATCGTCAGAGCTCAAATTATCAGATGGTCGAAAGCAAGACGCGCGTTTAATTACACCGATAGAAGCGATCGCAGATGCTCGTGAAGAACGCTGTTATGCGATCCTGCCCAAAACTGATGAAGCGCTCACTTTATCTGATTATCTAAATATGCATGGCGCGATGAGTAACTGGCAGGTGAAATCGTTTCTTAATCAAGCTTTACAAACTCTTGAGTCCTTACATTCACAAAAATACCGATTGCGTTCTGGTGTGGTGACTTCAGGACTCCCTCATGGCAATCTAACCTTTTATAGCATTGCGATTCGATCAAATTTTCAGGGATTTACAGTCTATCTCAATGATATGTCACTTTGGGAAGATCAATTCTATCCTCCCGATGTGCAGCCACCTGCCTATTCCATCAATCGAGATCTCGAAGATTTAGGCTATATCGCTTTCTATCTATTAAAAGGCGGAGTCATCGATCTTGAAAATCGTTCTTGTTTAAATCCCTTCGACCCAGACCATTGGGATGGGAAAGTTCATCTGGGGCTGAAAAAATTTGTTCAGAATTTGCTCGGTTTTGGGGAAACCACTTATAGCAGTGCTGAAGTGGCTCGGAGGGCGCTACTAAGATTACATATTGATCGCGATGCTCTACTCGAATTCATTGACCAAGAGAAAGTTGAACCTGTTAAAAAGAATTGGTGGGGATGGCTAACTAAAAAAGTAATCGCGATCGCGATCGGCGTAATCCTCTTGTTACTGCTAGCTTTGTTACTGTATTTCTGGCTAACACAGCCGCCCAAAGCTGCTAACCTCAATTTCCCTTGCTGTATTAACCAAATATCCGATATTCCTGAAGGCAAATTCACCTATATATCTGACAAAAATGGAACTTGGAATTACACCCTTTTACAAAATAATTTGATTGCTAAGGGTTCAACTCTCGAAGATGAGCTCCAAAAACGCCAGCCGAAACTCCAATTAAGCTATCAGCCAGTTGATGTTGATAGAAATGCCGATCAGTCCCCGATCACTCAATTGCTATCAAACCAAGCCGACTTTGCTATTTCAAGTGTGTCTGACAATCTTGGCGGTAACTTTATTACTCAAGATATTGCCTACGATGGCTTAACGGTGTTTGTCGCTTTTAGCTATGCCCAACGCAATAACAGTTTACCGACCTCTCTAGAAGGTAGACTCACCTTTGCCCAATTACGCCAACTCTATACAGGAGAAATTATCAATTGGCGACAGTTAGGGGGACCAAACTTACCTGTGAAGCTCTATATGCCCCTAGATGATGATTCAGTCAAGATTTTTGAGAAACGGGTATTGAAAGATAAAATAGCGATCGAGACTTTCCAAAATTTGATCAAAGATGGAAATATCAAATCGCTATCTATTTTTGATTCATTGCGGCAAGTAATCCAAGACTTTGAGGATCGCAATATTGGTAGTATTTCCTTTGGCTCAATTAGTCAGGTTTTTGGTCAGTGCTCGGTCTATCCCCTTGCGATCGCTGATGATTATCGAGCCTTCGTTGCACCTCTAGTCTGGAAAACTGGTGCTGACATTACACCCAACGTTGATCTATGCAATGAAAAAGGTAGTTACATTCAAAACTACAATGCTTTTATCAATCAAAACTATCCCCTTGCCTATCCAATTTCGGTAGTCTATACCCGCGACAACCGCCGATTGCCGATCGCTGAGCGGTTTGCCTCGATCATGCGAACCGAAGAAGCCCAAAATCTACTTAAGCAAACTGGACTAATCCCTCTAAAATTTCCAATCAAATAACGAAAAACCAAAAAAAACTAGAGGCGGTGCAAAGCACCACCTCTAGTTTTTTTTGTTTGCCCTAATACGGTTGGCAACCAATGTATAATATAAATTGGTTACGATATACGCTTGAATATACGTTTACATATACATGGTAAGTCGTTGATGGGAAAACATTCTGACGAACCCAAAGAACGGGCAGAGCTAGGCAAGTTTGCAGCCAAAGTTTTACAAGAACCTTTGCAAATCAGATTACTCAGCGATCGGGTTTATGAGTTGCTCACGAATGAATTACGACAACAAAAAGAACGTGTCGGTAGAAATTATGAGGGGAGATTATGACAAATACTAGTAAGTTCGCTAGAGCAGAATCATATGTTACAACTAATCATTTTTATGTAGAAATGTTGCCGTCAGCAACGATTGTTGCGGGGTTCACGGAATGTTCTGGATTGAGTGCCAAAGTTGATTTTGATACTTATTTTGAGGGAGGGGTTAATAATCAACAGAGAATATTTCTCAAGCACACTTCTTTCTCTGAAGTAACGCTTAAGCATGGTGTAACAAATGACTTGAGTTTCTGGAGCTGGTTTACCGCCACAACTAATCGCAGAAGAAATATCCGAATTTTACTTTTTAATCAAGCTGGTGACACAAGACAATGCTGGACTTTGATTGGTGCAGTTCCTGTCGGTTGGACAGCTCCATCGCTTCAGGCGGATGGTAATTCTGTTGCTATTGAAGAGTTAAGGTTAGCAATTGAAGGCTTGACGGTGGCTGTTGAAGGTGGTGGAATAGCTACAGTGGTTACAAGAGATTCATCAAGTGGTTCTTTCCCCAGTTCTTAAACCATGACTGAAAACACCCACAGTTCTTTTGAGGCAAGTAGTAATGAAAATATGCCTGATGATATTCCATTAGGTAATTATGCGCCTTTGCTTGTACCACCGTCTCTTGGGCAGTTATTTTTGCAACCCAAATTTATCTATCCCCTTGGAGCAGTCTCATTATTTAATCCCGATAATGTCGCTCTTAATGGTGATTTTGAGCCTCTTAACAATTCATTTGATGATTCTCCTTTTTTCGATCAACCTTTAGCGCCAACTTCTCTATCTTCGGTTGATGGGCAAGCAACAAATCAATCTAATATTCAAGCTAAGTCTCTTTCTCCCCAGAACAATCTACAACGCAAGCAGCAAACTAATTTATCTTCAAGTGCTTCTTCTAACGACAAATCAATTCAAAGGAAACCTCTAAAAAGCTCTCCTGCTTCACAAGCTAATGAAATACAAAGACAACCTGATATTTCTGCTATAGATAGTATTTCTCAAGGCGATCAGAATATTAGACAAGTTCAAAGCTCCCCTGAGTCGCCTGTTTTAGATAGTGTCTTTGATAGTGATCGCACTATCAAAGGGTCAGATTCAAATATTACTCAAACTCCACAGATAAGTCCTCTACAAAGAAAGCCTGACATTTCATCTGTCAGTGATATTTCGCAAGGTGTTCAGAACATTCAAAGATTTTCTGAATCACCTGTTTTGGATAATGCTTCACAAAGCGATCGCACGATCCAAAGAGAAACTGACCTAAATATTTCACAAATTCCTCAAACCAGTTCTTTACAAAGACAATCTGACTTTTCGCCTGTAGATGTTATTCCTCAAGGCGATCAGAATATTCAACAAGTTCAAAGATTTTCTGAATCACCTGTTTTGGATAGTGTTTCCCAAGGTGATCGCACGATCCAAAGAGAGCCTGACCTAAACATTTCACACCCCCCTCAGACTGATGCAATTCAAAGAGAAGCTGACTTTTCGGCTGTAGATGATATTTTTCAAGGTGATCAGAATATTCAACAAGTTCAAAGATTTTCTGAATCGCCTGTTTTGGATAGTGTCTTCCAAGGCGATCGCACGATTCAACGAGAGCCTGACCTAAATATTTTACAAACTCCTCAGACTGATGCAATCCAAAGAGAATCTGACATTTCGGCTGTTAGTAATATTTCACAAGGCGATCAGAATATTCAACAAGTTCAAAGATTTTCTGAATCGCCTGTTTTGGATAATGCTTCACAAAGCGATCGCACGATCCAAAGAGAAACCGACCTAAATATTTCACAAATTCCTCAAACCAGTTCTTTACAAAGACAATCTGACTTTTCGCCTGTAGATGTTATTCTTCAAGGCGATCAGAATATTCAACAAGTTCAAAGATTTTCTGAATCACCTGTTTTGGATAGTGCTTCACAAAGCGATCGCGCGATCCAAAGAGAAACTGACCTAAATATTTCACAAACCCCTCAGCCTGATGCAATCCAAAGAGAATCTGACATTTCGGCTGTAGATGCTACTCCTCAAGGCAATCAAAATATTCAAAGATTTTCTGAATCATCTGTTTTGGATAATGCTTCCCAAAGCGATCGCACGATCCAAAGAGAAACTGATCTAAATATTTTACAAACTCATCAGACTGATGCAATCCAAAGAGAATCTGACTTTTCGGCTGTAGATGATACTCCTCAAGGTGATCAAAATATTCAAAGGTTTTCTGAATTGCCTGTTTTGGATAGTGTATTCCAAGGCGATCACACGATCCAAAGAGAGCCTGATCTAAATATTTTACAAACTCCTCAGACTGATGCAATTCAAAGAGAATCTGACTTTTCGGCTGTAGATGATACTCCTCAAGGCGATCAGAATATTCAACAAGTTCAAAGGTTTTCTGAATTGCCTGTTTTGGATAGTGTCTCTCAAAGCGATCTCACGATCCAAAGAGAAACTGACCTAAATGTCACTCAAACTCCTCAAACCAGTTCTTTACAAAGACAATCTGACTTTTCGCCTGTAGATGATATTCCTCAAGGTGATCAGAATATTCAACAAGTTCAAAGGTTTTCTGAATCACCTGTTTTGGATAGTGTTTCACAAAGCGATCGCACGATCCAAAGAGAAACTGACCTAAACATTTTACAAACTCCTCAGACTGATGCAATCCAAAGAGAAGCTGACTTTTCGGCTGTTAGTAATATTTCACAAGGTGATCAAAATATTCAAAGGTTTTCTGAATCGCCTGTTTTGGATAATGTCTTCCAAGGCGATCGCACGATCCAAAGAGAGCCTGATCTAAATATTCCACAAATTCCTCAGACTGATGCAATCCAAAGAGAATCTGACTTTTCGGCTGTTAGTAATATTTCGCAAGGCGATCAAAATATTCAAAGATTGTCTGAATTGCCTGTTTTGGATAATGCTTCACAAAGCGATCGCACGATTCAACGAGAATCTAATTCATCAACAGTTGAAATTACGCAATCTCCTCAAGCTGAAGGTGTACAGAAAAAATCTGATATTGAGCCTGTAGATGTTGTTTCACAAAACGATCACACGATCCAAAGAGAAACTGACCTAAACATTTTACAAACTCCTCAGACGGATGCAATCCAAAGAGAATCTGATATTTCGGCTGTTAGTAATATTTCACAAGGTGATCAAAATATTCAAAGGTTTTCTGAATCAGATGTTTTGGATAGTGTCCTCCATGATCGCACGATTCAAAGAGAAACCGACCTAAATATTTCACAAACTTCTCAGACTGGTGCAATCCAAAGAGAATCTGATATTTCGGCTGTAGATAATATTTCACAAGGTGATCAAAATACTCAACAAGTTCAACGATTTTCTGAATCACCTGTTTTGGATAGTGTCTCTCAAGCTGATCGCACGATTCCAAGAGAGCCTGACTTAACAACTACTAATATTTCTCAATCTCCTCAGACAGATTATCTACAAAGACAATCTGATATTTCAGATGTTGATGATATTTCACAAGGTGATCAATATATTCAAAGATTGCCTGAATCACCTGTTTTGGATAGTGTCTCTCAAAGCGATCGCACGATCCAAAGAGAAACTGACCTAAATATTTTACAAACTCCTCAGACGGATGCAATCCAAAGAGAATCTGATATTTCGGCTGTAGATAATATTTCACAAGGCGATCAAAATATTCAAAGATTGTCTGAATTGCCTATTTTGGATAGTGGCTTCCAAGGCGATCGCACGATCCAAGATTCTGACTCAAATATTACTCAAACTCCTCAGACCGATTCAATTCAAAGACAACCTAACATTTCGGCTGTAGATAATATTTCACAAGGCGATCAAAATATTCAAAGATTGTCTGAATTGCCTATTTTGGATAATGCTTCACAAAGCGATCTCACGATCCAAAGAGAAACTGACCTAAATGTCACTCGAACTCCTCAAACCAGTTCTTTACAAAGACAATCTGACTTTTCGGCTGTAGATGATATTCCTCAAGGCGATCAGAATATTCAACAAGTTCAAAGGTTTTCTGAATCACCTGTTTTGGATAGTGTTTCACAAGGCGATCGCACTATTCAACGAGAGCCTGACCTAAATATTTTACAAACTCCTCAGACTGATGCAATCCAAAGAGAATCTGATATTTCGGCTGTTAGTGATATTTCACAAGTTGATCAAAATATTCAAAGATTGTCTGAGTTACCTGTTTTAGATGATGTATCACAAGGCGATCGCACGCTCCAAAGAGAGTCTGACCTAAATATTTTACAAACTCCTCAGACTGATGCAATCCAAAGAGAATACGACTTTTCGGCTGTAGATGATACTCCTCAAGGTGATCAAAATATTCAAAGGTTTTCTGAATCACCTGTTTTGGATAGTGTCTCTCAAAGCGATCGCACGATTCAACAAGAGTCTGACCTAAATATTTCACAAACACCTGAGACTGGTGCAATCCAAAGAGAATCTGACATTTCGGCTGTTAATAATATTTCACAAGGCGATCAAAATATTCAAAGATCGTCTGAATCAGATGTTTTGGATAGTGTCTTCCAAGGCGATCAAAATATTCAACGAGAATCTAATTCGTCAGCAGTTGACATTACGCAATCTCCTCAAGTTGAAGGTGTACAGAAAAAATCTGATGTTGAGCCTGTAGATGTTGTTTCACAAAGCGATCATACGATCCAAAGAGAAACTGACATTTCGGCTGTAGATGGTATTTTACAAGGTGATCAAAATATTCAAAGGTTTTCTGAATCGCCTGTTTTGGATAGTGTCTCTCAAAGCGATCGCACGATCCAAGATTCTGACTCAAATATTATTCAAACTCCTCCGACTAATTCAATCCAAAGAGAATCTGATATTTTGGCTGTTAGTGATATTTCACAAGTTGATCAAAATACTCAAAGATTGTCTGAGTTACCTGTTTTAGATGATGTATCACAAGGCGATCGCACGATCCAAAGAGAAACTGACCTAAATATTTCACAAACTCCTCAGACTGATGCAATCCAAAGAGAATCTGATATTTCGGCTGTTAGTAATATTTCACAAGGCGATCAAAATATTCAAAGATTGTCTGAATTGCCTATTTTGGATAGTGGCTTCCAAAGCGATCGCACTATCCAAGATTCTGACTCAAATATTATTCAAACTCCTCCGACTAATTCAATCCAAAGAGAATCTGATATTTCGGCTGTTAGTGATATTTCACAAGTTGATCAAAATACTCACAGATTGTCTGAGTCCCCTGTTTTAGATGATGTATCACAAGGCGATCGCACGATCCAAAGAGAATCTGACCTAAACATTTTACAAACTCCTCAGACTGATGCAATCCAAAGAGAATCTGACTTTTCGGCAGTAGATAATATTTCACAAGGCGATCAAAATATTCAAAGATTGTCTGAATTGCCTATTTTGGATAGTGGCTTCCAAGTCGATCACACGATCCAAGATTCTGCCTCAAATATTACTCAAACTCCTCAGACCGATTCAATTCAAAGACAACCTGACATTTCGGCTGTAGATGATATTTCACAAGGCAATCAAAATATTCAAAGATTTTCTGAGTTACCTGTTTTAGATAATGCTTCACAAAGCGATCGCACTATCCAAAGGGAAGCTGACTTCACAACTGCTAATATTTCTCAACCTTCTCAAATTGATGCAATCCAGAGGCAACCTGACATTTCGTCTATAGATGGTATTTCTCAAGGCGATCTTAATATTCAACAAGTTCAAAGATTTGCTGAATCGCCTGTTTTAGATGATTTATCACAAAGCGATCGCACGATTCAAGAATCTGTCTCAAATATTTCACAAGCTCCTCAGATTGATGCAATACAAAGACAATCTGATATTTCGACTGTTAGTGATATTTCACAAGTTGATCAAAATATTCAAAGATTTGCTGAATCGCCTGTTTTAGATGATTTATCACAAAGCGATCTCACGATCCAAGATTCTGCCTCAAATATTATTCAAACTCCTCAGATTGATGCAATCCAAAGAGCATCTGATATTTCGGCTGTTAGTGATATTTCACAAGTTGATCAAAATATTCAAAGATTTGCTGAATTGTCTGCTTTAGATGATGTTTCACAGGGTGATCTCACTATCCAAAGAGAGACTAACTCAAATATTACTCAAACCACTCAGACCGATTCTTTGCAAAGACAACCTGACATTTTGGCTGTTAGTGATATTTTGCAAGGCGATCGCAGCCAATCTATTCAGAGAAAAGTTGATCCGAGAAATGTTGAAAATCCTGAAGGCAAAAGCGATGACCAGACGATTATTCAAATGATGAGAGATCCTAGTAATGCCGCCGATCTAAAATTACCCAAAGCCATTGAAAATCTTGTCCAGACAGAATATTTGGGTAATTTTTCACCACTGACACCATCCAAAAACACTGACTCTACGTCTTATCAAACTGTACAGCGATCGCAAACTGATCGCCCAAGCCAAAACGACTTTTCTAATAGTTTAAATAACTTGTCCAGAACAATTCAGCCCAAACCAGATCAAGATTCTGATAGCAGTCAGACTGATTCTAATGGGTGGGCAAACATAGCGGAATTGTTGGCTAACTTACCACCGCCTAAAAGTTCTAGTAATTCATCTACAAGTTCACTGAACAACCAAAAAACTAGCGATCGCAGTTCCCTCGCAACTAACCCTACTTCAGCAAGCTCTACAAACAATCAAACAACTATTCAGCGATCGCCAGATAATGACTACACAGATAGCAGCATCGATCAAGATCTATACTTAACGCCAACAGGATTACAAAAAGGAAATCCAAACAAAATCACAAATACTCGATCTGGCACAATCCAACGTGAACTCAATTCTGACTCATTACCAGAAGCTACAGTCTCAGTTCAACCGCGACAAGAACAAGAGAATCAAGATGAAGTGAATTTTGACAAAAATCTTGAAACCTTAGCTCAAGAAATATATATTTTGTTAAAGCAACGTATAGGAATAGAAAAAGAACGACAAGGCTCTAGATATCAAGGGCGATTGCCTTGGTAGCTAATTGTGTTGTGGACGCGAAGCGTCCACAACACAATTACTAAAAAAATCATGAGGATATATTTATGACCGCAGGCCCAATTGTTAAAGCAATGCTCACCACCACCGATGCAGGCGCAAAAGCCATAAACTTTCAGTTCAACCCCACTGAGCTTCAGTTTAGCCGATCAGTTAGTCTCAACCGATCAGCAGGCGCTCGTACTGACTCAGGGCTCCCTAAAGTCACTTTTGCTTATCCAGATCCAGTTTCCCTTTCGCTTAGCAATCTCGTATTTGATACTTATGAAGCAGGAACAAGCGTTCTGACATTAATTGACCCGATCCTTAAAGCCACCGACTTTACAGGTTCCCTAGAACGACCACCAGTATATGTATTTGCATGGGGTCAAAATCAATATCTAAAATGCTTTGTCAAATCTGTTAGCTATAAACTAACCATGTTTTTGGCTGATGGTACACCTGTTCGCGCAGTTGTCGATATGTCGCTCGAAGAAGTCGATACTACTCAACTCTAAAAAATATTTTTCAACCATTCACAAAGCTAAATAGAGAAACCAATGCCAGCAACATATAAAGCCAAACCTTCGCTCCAAATTGACGGAGTTAATGCTTCAGAAGATTTGCTCAACGATATTTTGCAAATATCTGTTGAGGAAAGTCTGCATCAACCAGGAATGTTCACAATTATTGTTAATAATGATTATTTCCCAGGAAGTACTGATAAAGCTTGGGAACACCAAAGTCAATTTGCGATCGGTAAAAAAATCAAAATAGGTTTCACTTCTAGTACTACCGAAGATCCTGATTTTGTAAAAGAGGAGACTGGATATGTCTTAGAAGGTGAGATAACCGCTATAGAAACTGAGCTTAACGAAAAATCTCAGGCTCCAATCATCGTCCGTGGGTATGACATCTCTCATCGTTTACATCGAGGTCGTTTTAATCGCTCTTTCCAAAACGTTAAAGACAGTGATATGGTCTCCCAAATAATTGTCGAAGCTGGCATTACTGCTGGGACAATCACGGCGACGACTGTTGTCCATGAGTATGCTTTTCAAGAAAACCAGACCAATATGGAGTTTTTGCAAGAACGAGCTGCTCGTAATGGCTTTGAGTTATATGTTCAGGATGGAAAATTAAACTTTCGCGCTCCAAGTCAAGACCAAACTCTTGAGCTGAAATGGCTAGAAGATATTCATAGTTTTCGAGTGCGTGTTACTAGTTCTGAGCAGGTCAGCTCTGTTGAAGTCAGAGGTTGGGATTATGTTCAAAAGAAAGCGATCGTCTCTACCGCAACAACAGGATCAGTACTTACAACAACTGATAGCGGCACAGGTAAACAAGCCAGCACTAAATTTAGTATCACACCGAAAATGATTGTTGTTGATCAACCAGTTTTTAGTGTTAGTGAAGCCCAAAAAATGGCTCAGTCACTATGTAATGAATTAGGCGGTGAATTTGTCAATGCGGATGCTAAGGGAGAAGGGAATCCTGATATTAGGCCTGGAAGAGTAATAAAATTGACTGGTATCGGGAACTATAGTGGCAGTTACTATGTTACTGAAACTCACCACTTGTATCATGAGCGCAAGTTCATTACCCATTTCAGTGTGCGCGGCCTTCGTGGGGGTAGTTTATTCTCGATGTTGTCATCGAAGCCTCATCTACAGCCAGGGCAAACGATGTTAGTGGGGATAGTGAGCAATAATAACGATCCTAAAAAATGGGGACGAGTTAGAGTTAAGTTTCCTACACTTACAGAAGATCATGAGAGCAATTGGGCTAGAGTCGTGAGTGCAGGTGCAGGTAAAAATAGGGGCTTTGACTGTTTGCCAGAAATAAATGATGAGGTTTTAGTAGCCTTTGAGCATGGTGATATCCACCGCCCCTATGTGATTGGTGGAGTATGGAATGGTACTGATGCTCCCCCAACTGTGGTCACAGACAGTGTTGTAGGCGGGAAAGTACGCTTACGGACTTTTAAAACTCGCGTTGGTCATCAATTGCAATTTGTTGAAGAAGATAAAGGAACCGTCAAAAAGGGAGTTTATCTCAATACTATTGATGGTCATAATCTGCGACTAGATGATAGTACCAAGTTTGCTGAATTAGAAACTACTGGCGGGCACAAATTTCGGGCTGATGATAGTAGCAAGGTCATTAGCTTAACTTCTACAGGCAACATTACAGTTAAAACTGGGACAACTGGTATGACTAATGATTTAACAATTAATGCGGCTAATATTACCTTGACTGCAACCACAAACATTACCCTTAAAGTGGGTGCTAACAAAATAGTGATTTCTAACACAGGCGTAGTCATCGATGGACTCCAAGTTCAAGTAAAAGGTACTATTTCAGCCAAAATGGAAGCCCCAATGGTCAATGTAGAAGCTCTTGGTATCAATACAATTAAAGGTACTTTAGTTAAGATTAATTAGATGAGTTATGCGATCGCAAATACTTATAGCAGAGAATCAGCAATTCTCATTATGAAACCGATTTCGGTTTGGTTTTTAGCGCAAAGCGCTGTAAATTTAATAGCTAATATTTGCAGTATTGTTACCGCATTAATCCTTTTAGACATTTCTGCTTTACACAAACTTTATCCATTCCTCAATCCCTAATCTCTTATGTTTCCAGCAGCAAGGTTATCAGATAAGACTGTCACAAATGATACTATTATTGGGCCTGGAGCACCTACAGTATTGATTGGAGGGATGCCCGCAGCCTGTGTTGGCGATGCCGTTGTTGGTAATTTAGTAGTAGGCTCGATAGTCATGGGTTCTTTTACGGTCATAATCGGCGGACGCTTCGCAGCGAGAACTACCTCTCAAGTAGTTGGGATCAATGTCAATGCTCCACCCACACCTATAACTACTTTTGTGGGCAAAGCAGAAATGACTGTTCTAATTGGGGGATAAGCTCTGAACTTAATTTTTATAATATCCCCATATGTAAAGACATTTTTAGCCAAACAAATTTATGAGTGATTTAGAACAAGATTATCTGGGTAGGGGCATTTCGTTCCCTTTGCGGATTAATGTTCAAGGTGAACTAAAAACGGACGGTGGCGATCGCAATTTACAGGAGTCGATCTCGTCAATTTTGAACACCAAATTAGGAGAACGGGTATATCGCCCAAACTTTGGTTGCAGACTCTCGGATCTCACTTTTGCGCCGATGAATCAGCAGACGATTCTCCTAGCCAGAATCTATGTTGAGGAAGCATTAAATAGATGGGAACCTCGGATTAAGGTTACAGGAGTTTACGCAGAGCCTGATCCGATTAGAGGGCGTTTAGATCTAAAAATTCTCTACGAGATAAAAAAGAGCCATGATCGCCGTAGCATGGTTTATCCGTTTTATTTACTGCCCCCAAATGGCAATTAATACCAATTCACAGAAGTGTTGTCACACTTTTGTGAATTTAAAAAGCAAGCCCCGTAAGGGTTTTAAAAACACAAAGTGGCGTAGCCACTTTGTGTTTTTGTATAAAGAACCAGATTTTTTGTGATACGGCTTTGCCGTACCACAAAAAATCAGTTGTGCGTCCCCCAGCATACTGAGCCGTCCGTATAGCGGACGAATCAGTATGCTGGGTTTAGTTTTTAGCTAAGCTGCGCTATTTCAAAAAATCAGAACCAACTTTTTGAAATAATTTGGTATTTAACCGCGAAGGGTAAAGATAGCTAGTAAAATCTAATCATCGCCAAATTCACCTAAGAGCATTGTGTAATGACGAAAGAGTTTGATTTTCTTCCCAATTTGCCAAAATCTGATCTTGACGATCGCACCTTTGCAGAATTGGTGAATGAGTGTCTTCTCAGAATTCCGCGCTACTGTCCAGAATGGACAAATTACAATCCTAGCGATCCAGGGGTAACACTGATCGAGCTATTTGCATGGCTAACCGATCAGATGTTAATGCGGTTTAACCAAGTGCCGCGACGCAATTATGTTGCTTTTTTAGAACTACTGGGAATTCACTTACAACCGCCAGCCCCCGCCCAGACTGAAGTAACTTTTTATCTGAGTGCTTCTTTGCCTGAGCCCTATACGATTCCTGCGGGGATTGAGGTCGCTACACTGCGGACAGAAACTGAAGATGCGATCATTTTCAGTACCGATGAACCATTGGTGATTGGCAATCCAAGAATTTTGAACCTGTTAGCTGCACCTAGAGTCGAAGAGAATCCTGAATTCCTGCGCGATCTTCTTTTAGATGTTTGGACAGAGGATCGCGAGGAAGGGTGGTCGGGACAGGAAATAGCTCTGTTTAGCGATCCGCCACAACCGAATAATTGCTTTTATGTGGTTTTTGATGGAGAGCAGCCAATTAATGGCAATGTGATTGCCCTCAAGTTAAAGGGAGAGTCTGCTACAACTACAGGGATTAACCCTAATAATCCGCCTCGGTTTTGGGAAGCATGGAATGGCAATGCATGGCAACCTGTACTCCAAAAAGAAAGTGACGATCTCACGAGGGGATTTAGCTTTAGCGAATTAGCCGATGAAGGCACTAATCCTTTACAGGGGGCAGAGGTGATCTTTCATTTGCCACTCTCTTGGGATGTGACACAGTTTTCTACCTATCGGGGGCGGTGGCTACGCTGTAGCTACGTAGAGCCAACCCCTAATCAAGCAGCTTATAGTCGAGCGCCTCATATTATTGGTATGAGCGCAAGGGCGATCGGTGGGACGGTCAAAGCAACTCAATGTAATGCAATAACTAATGAAGTTGTGGGTGAGAGTAATGGTAAATCAGGGCAAGTATTTCAATTACTGCATCAGCCAATATTACCTCGCCAAGCTGATGAATATTTGCTAATCACCCCACCTGTTGGACTGCCACAAATATGGCATGAAGTTACAGATTTCTCAGAATCCACAGAAAGCGATCTACATTACATTATTGATTCTACTTCTGGAAACATTCAATTTGGGCCCTTCGTACAAACGCCCAATTATCAGAGCTTGCATACATTGCAACGCTTGCGCATTCAGGGTGAGCCGATGCAAAGGGTTGTTGCCGATCAGACTAAGGCGATCGCGATGAATACCAAGAGCAGTGGGACTCAATATGGAGCCGTACCGCCTAAAGGTTCGATCATTCAAATGGTGAAATATCGCACGGGTGGAGGGTTTCGCGGCAATGTGCAACGCGGAAGTTTGCGAATATCTAAGAGCGCCATTCCCTATGTGGCAAGCTTAACTAACCATGTTTCTGCGACTAATGGCGTGGATGCTGAGTCCCTTGATGATGTGGCAGTCCGCGTACCTAAGATGCTGCGCACTCGCAATCGCGCTATCACCCAGACGGATTTTGAATATCTGACGCTGATCGCGGGCGATGGGGCTGTAGCTCGTGTGCTCTGTGCGCCAGCTAAGAGTAAAGAAGATGCTGGAATTGTCAGGTTACTAACTGTCCCAAGAGTCAGTACTGAAAGTATTGATCTAGGACAAGGGATGACCCCAGATCAGTTCATCTTGAGCGCACCACTATGCGATCGCGTATTAGCCTATCTTGATGAACGCAAGATGCTAGGTGTACAAATTCAACTAGAGAAACCTGAATATGTGGGCGTATGTGTCCAAACTGAGATTGCCCTAGAATCTTCCTACAGCAATCCAAAGGTACAGCAAGATATTGTTCAACAACTCAAGGTGATGCTCTATCGCTTTCTTAATCCGATTACAGGTGGAGTTAATGGGCAGGGTTGGGAGTTTGGTCGTCCAGTATATCCGTCTGATATTGTCAAACTATTACAAAACTTTCAAGGTGTGCGCTTTTTAGGTACAGTACAACTCTTTGAATTGCGCTATGTAAATGGAGAATGGGCTCGAAGGCTTGCACCGCAACCGATGATTGATCCAGGCCCATTGGGTTTGATTTGTTCTTGGCGCAGCCCAAGGTTGCGCTCTAGCCATGTGATTAATATTGTCAGTTAGATAGCACAACTCCTATGACTCCAAAAAGCAAACTCCAAGCGCTAAGTATTCAACTAGTTTCAATGAAGTCTCCTGATGCTAATGAAGAGACATTGGCGAGTGCTGATAATTTGGATAGATCCCAGAGCAATCTATCACAGTCGAATAGCCTCGATAATGGGCGATCTCTATCTAAGTGCAAACTGCTAGTTAATCCTAATGAGCCAAGCGAAATAGTAGTTAAGCTCAAAAATTCTAGTAATCGAGCATTACTGACTAACTTGCGCGTAGAAGGGAACTTCCCAACCCATTGGCTCCAAATTGGCATGGAAGGCAATGAGTTACCACCCTATGCAGAGATGGAAGCGGTTCTCTATTTCCAAGTTCCTGCGGACTTTTTTGAGAATCAAGAAGCGATCGTCAATGGTCAGCCCCTCACGATTAACTATCAAGGACAGTTACAGATTTATGGTGGTTATGCTAGTTCCATCTCAGACTCTGGATTTTCTCCAAGGTTAGAACTGTTCGCTGTTGAGACATTTCAGCTTTATGTCCGTCCGTCTAGTCTATATCTAGACTTCTTACCTGATACTTACCGCGAAGTTGACTTTGTCGGAAGGATGCTGAAAATCTTTGAAGAAACGCTCGAACCTGATGTCCAAATTTTGGATACTCTCTGGGCTTATCTTGATCCGATGTTAGCTCCTGAAACCATGTTGCCGTTTCTTGCCCATTGGGTGGGCTGGGACACTGCGCCGACTCTTGGGGTTAAGCGACAACGGTATTTGATCAAGCAAGCAATGCAGATCTATCGTTGGCGGGGCACTCGAAGAGGACTACGCTTTTATATCCATTTATTTACAGGTTTACCACTTGATGAACATTTGCCTGAATTAGAAAAGCACATTAGCATTTTTGAAATTATAGGTAGAGGCTTTGTAATTGGCGAAGCCACTCTTGGTAACAATGCCTCAACGGGCGGTGGTAGACCTTTTCATTTTGTAGTGAGGATTCGTAACGATTTACAAAATAGCCTTGATTTACCTTTAATTCGTAGGATTATCGAACGTGAGAAACCTGTTTTTTGTACTTACGATCTAGAGATTATTTAGGTTTGACAACACGAAGTGTTGCCAAACCTAACCCTAAAACTGAAACTGCATTGATAAAACCATATGAACGACTTTCCATATCCCGAAATCAAATCCTTTGAACGGCTACAGGTATCTGATGGCTTGATGATTAATAGTGAACGATGGAGACTCGCTCACGAATATCACCAGCATCGCCAAAATGTACAGTATCAGTCTCTATTTTTACCAGGAATTATCTGCGGTTTAGGCGTTGCCCCGATCGCAGCACCTGAGGATTTGCCAGCCAAGTTTCGCGATGGACGATGGGTACAGATCCAACCAGGAATGGCGATCGATCTGCAAGGAAATTTTATTGTTGTGCCTACGCCCCTCGATTTTCGGATTTCTACAATTGCCTACGACAATGAAATTGAGACCGTTTATTTAGTTCTTAGTTATGTTGATCCCGCTAAACTTAAGCGAACTAGTGCCAATGAAATACTGGTAGAAACCTTTCGAGTCAATGAGAAGACTGACTTACCCCTTGATACAGATATTGAGATCTGTCGAATTACGATCGTGGAAGGACAATTAACAGTCCAGAAGCCTGCGGATGTATTTTCGCCTAGCCCATCTCAACTAGATATGCGCTACCGATTGCAAGCCAAGATTCGTCCACAAAACTCAATTCGGATCGCCTGTTTTCAAAACCCGAAAAATCAAAATCCGAAAAATCAACAGATTGTCATTCCAGAACATTTCCATTCCCTTGGACAATCTCTACCCAGCCTAGCCCCTAGTCTAAGACTAATCGAGCCAATTAGTAGCCTTGATATTAATGCCGAACTAACTCTAAATCATCTTAGCGCTTACCATCTTGTTTACCTAACCCATGCTCAAGCCATATCTATAAATGAATCTACACAATTAGCCTTACGAGAATACACTGCGATCGGTGGCGTGATTTTGATTGAGGCGGCGATTCGGAATAGTCAGCTAGCCAATCTATTGGAAATTCAGAATGAATTAGAGGCTGCTAAGAATAAATTGAGAAAAACCATGCAAACTCAATTTGTTAATGGTCAGCCAAATGTAAATATGGTTGACCAATCTAGCCTTCAAGCAGAACTTCAATCTGAGTTAGATGCGATCGCGATCGAAGTAAGCTCCTCTACTGAAAGTTTACTTAGTTCTTTGCGTGGTTCCCTTCCTATGGAAACACCAATGCGATCCTTTGCTGATTTAGAGCGCACTCATCCTCTCCGTAGCCAGCCATTTCTCTTTCCGAGCTTAGCTGCGATCGCAGAACAACCAATCCAAATACTAACAAATGGCAATGTAATTGTCATATTAGGCGAACTATCATCTATCTGGAGTGGTCAGTCAGAGCTTACTTTGACCAGAGAGAGCATTCGTAATTGTCAAGAATTGGGGATTAATATTCTTAACTACGCTACTCAGCAGTATGGAATGCATAATGCAATGCTAGTAAATCCTCAATACCAAAATCAACTTGCTCCTCAAGCTGCAACAGATCAGCGCCGCATCACCAATATGGTTGACAAAACCTCTTAAGAGCTCTAATCATTCACAATTATTTAATAAGGTTATCTATAATTATGGCTTCGATTCGACAAGTTGTTCCCATCGTTCTCAGTATTCAAATTACTGTTGCTGTCGGCATCACAGGCTGGATTTCATTTCAAAGTAGTGAACGCGCTGTCCAAAAGCTCACCCGTCAACTTGCTGAGAATTTGAATTTCCGCGTTGAACAACAAATCACTTCCTATCTAGAAGAGTCGGTACAAGTTAACCAAGCAATGACGATTGCCCTTAGCAACGGCAGCATTAATCCGAACGATATTAGTCAAGTTCAGAAAGATATATTTAATAAATTAAGAGAACTGAATACGCAAAATATTTTGTTTTATGGCAATGAAAGTGGAACCATGGTTGGCATTGAACGCAATGGCGACTCCAACTTTTTATTACGGATTCGAGAAGACAACGACAGTCCTAATCGTCCGACCTATGAACTCAATAATAAAGGGGTACGGGGTAAACTAGTCAAAACTGAACTAAACTATGATCATCGAAACCGTCCTTGGTATGTTGCTGCTAAACAATCTGGCAAGGCGATTTGGAGTTCGATTTTTGTCAGTACTACTGACGGCGAATTAACTACCACCAAAGCCACACCGATCTATAATTCTAGTGGGGGACTTCAAGGTGTAGTTGGAATTAATGTCTCATTGAAACAAATTAAGCAGTTTATGCTCCAAACTCGTCCTTCGGAGCAATGGCATTATTTTTTAGTTGAGGGTGATGGTAGTTTAGTAGCAGCTACATCTGAAACACCAATCTTTGAGAAAAATGGTGATACAGTTAAGCGTCTTGAAGTTTCGCAAAGTAAAGATATCCGATTACAGGATGCTGGTTTGGCAATTCAAAAACAGTTTGGGGGATTTCGGAATCTTAAAGATTCACAAGTAGTTGAATTTGAGTTCAATGGCGAAAAATATATCGTTAGCACCTATAAATTGAATAAAGATTTACAGCTAGATTGGTCGGTGGGAATTATTGTGCCAAAATCGATATTTATGCAAGAGATTTCTGCCAATTACCGAGTCACTCTAGTTATTATTGTGGTTATGCTGGGGCTGAATATCTTGATTGGTTTAGCTATCTCTGCATGGTTATTGCGTCCAATCAAAGATTTGATGACTGCGGCAAAGGAAATCGAAGAAGAATCTTTTAATCCTGAAGAGCTAGACTCAGTTGCTCAACGCAAGGACGAACTTGGACAAATGGCACGAGTATTTCAAGAGATGGGAAGTACGATTGCTGAGCGTCAAAACGGTATGAAGAGTCAACTTCGTAAACTACGGGAAGAAAAGGATGAAGCCAAAAAGATGGCGATCGCTTCCCAAATGGGACAGGAGAATTCATTGCAATCAATTCTGAGTCGATCGCGAGCTGCTCGAAGTAAGTAGAGCACCCCAGTCTAGCTCCCCCTCAATCCCCCTGCGCAAATGGGGATTGAGGGGGAGCTCTTAAAGCTTTTGATCGCAGAAAGCAATTCTTAAATGATTTCAACGCTATACCCAAACAGAGAAAACAAGGAACACACAGCGATGTCAGCAAATCAGATTGGCTTAGAGATGCCTCAAAAAGAACTAAATTTTAAAATTGGTTCTGAAAAAAATTCTTTCCCAGTAGTTGTCATTAATGACAGCAATCAATTTGCCAGCTTTCAAATTGATATAGCTGCCGCAGGAGCAGATACTCAAGCTATTGACTATGAATGGTTTACAGTTTCTCCTGACGTGAGTGTGAAGATTCCACCAGGCGACTTAGTGGAATTTGTGGTTTCAATTATTGAAACCCCGATCCCAGGTTTCACTGGCATTATGAATATTACAGTAAAAGCCTTTTCGATTGAACTGCGAGAAGAAAATCGAGCTGTAATGCGAATTATCTTGGAAGAAGGTGCAGGGCGATCGCACTTAGATTTAGATGCACCTTTTTACAAGATCCAAGCTACTCCCCTCGAAAATATAGAAATTCCGATTTTGATTGGGAATCCCAGTAAACAGAATACTAATGTCACCTTAACCTGCCTTGGTCTACCTGATTCATGGCTACCGAAAGGGAATATTCAGCAATTTCCACTAAAACCAGGGGCAAAATTCAAAACCGCATTTTTATGTAATCCCCCCTTTGACCATGGCACGATCTCTCAACTTTATAATTTTACTATTGCTGTTTCGCATACTAATGGCTCTTCCTCTGAATCTCAATGCACTTTAGAAGTTTTACCCAAAGGTTCTCTAGAATTTCTCTGTTCACCAAAAAAACAAACGATTCCCTCTAATCGAGATTGGACATCGTGGTGGAAATTTTGGCAATCATCACCTGCTATATTTACTTTAATTGCTGATAATGCTAGTAATCTGCCACAAAAAATTGATTTTGAAATTGAAAATGTTCAGACTAGTGATTATTCAGATTTTTCCTTTGAGATTTCTCCTAATGAAGCTAGCGTTGAACCGTTCAGTAAGACAGAACTAAGTCTGGAAATCAATAAATCTCGATCTTGGTTTGCTAAAGTCCAGAAATTGAATTTATTTGTTAAAGCTAATTGGCAAGACCCTAGAGTTAATACAGTTGATGAAATTCAAGCAGTCGAAGTGGTTATTAAACCAGTAATTCCCACTATTTTGGCTGTGATTTTGATGGTGCTGATGTTAATCTTTATTTGGTGGCTATCATGGCTTAATCCTAACAATCCATTCCCTCCTCATAAAGGTGCAGTTACTTCAGTACAGTTTGATGGTACTGGTACATATGGGATTAGTAGTTCTAACGATCGGACAATGCGTAAATGGGCTATAGATGGTTTCTATTTGCCATGGGTCAATCAAGATCTAGGATCTATTGGCGAAGCCCAAAAAGCTATTCGAGTAGCTCGTTTCCGTCCAGTTAACAACGATTTTGTGGCGGCAGGATTGGAAAATGGTGAAATTCAAATTTGGAAGTCTGACAATATTGGTAAGAGTCCTTTAGCAACGTTTAGCAATCAGGCAGATGACCGAGTTTTTGACTTAGCTTATACGCTTGATTCTCGAACACTATTTAGTGGTCATGGCAGTGGCGCTGTCTTACGCTGGGATCTTCAAAACTTGTTCACCAACCCACCAACTCAGCCTAGTCAAATCAAAAAATTTGATTTTGCGGTTGCGTCGATCGCTTTAGTCGGTCAAGACGACAGTACTTTGGCGATCGCAGGTCGATATAACCAACTTGTACTTTGGAATTGGGTTAAAGATACCGTAAAAGTAATTCCCTATCCTAAAGTTGGTGGACAGGATGATTATATCCAAAGCATCTCAGCTACCGATCGCAAACGGAATATGCTCGCGACTGGAGATAATCAAGGATATATTGCTATTTGGGATTTGAAGACCTGTTTACAAAGCGATCGCCCCTGTGAAATGCTGGATGGATGGGAAAATGCTCATCATGGCAAGCCCGTGCGATCGGTGGCGTTTAGTGAAGAAGGTTGCTACTTAGCTAGTGGTGGAGATGATAAGGAAGTCAAGCTATGGATGCTCACTGGTAATGGCAAGCGAGTTTCTAGTTTTATTAATGGTAAGACCTTAGATGTTAAACCATCTAATATTAATGCCGTTGATATTCACCTAACTAACAGGGATGTTTTGATTATGACGGGCACTGGAATCGGTCGAGTATTTGGGCAACAATCAGATCGACTTTTTAATCTTGGCTGTGATAAAAACGAAAACTAATGTAGTGAGCTAGCCCACACTACATTAGTTTTGGGAGCTATAACAGTGATGAGTTTTTGTTTTTTACGCGATCGTAAAGTATCTCCATAGTTTCGATAAATGAACTATCCTTATGCCAAAAAGGCGGGTTGTCGCCTTGTTTTTTGATAGCGATCGCTGACACACTTGCAGGAGTAGCAAAGGGAATTGCCTGTGGTAGGCGCTTTTGTCCCTGCCAAAATTGTTTGAGGGAAGGAGTTTCTTTGATAGCTACGGTTTGAGGTTTAGTGAAGTAAGAGGTTGCTACTTCTGGTTCAAGAGTGCGATCGCCTAATTCTGATGCGAGGGCTTTACCGAGGGGTGATTTGATTAGTTCTGCTTGCAGATCTTCTTTAGATATGCCGCGCATCTCGAATAGCAGAAATGGATCTTGATCCATCTCACCCGAAAGTCGGTAACATAACCCTGCAATATGTTTGCAAGGATTGGAATAGTCGGGACAGGTACATTCCGTATGAAAGTCTTTGCTGCTATAGGGTAATAGATGTTTGCCAACGGCGGTAAAGCTATCTTCAATATTTTCAGGCACTTCATTGAGCAATAATCTAGCGACTACACTTGCCTTTGAGGACATATTGGCAATGATTTTTGTCCAGTCCTTAGCTGCGATCGCGGTCATTTTTACTTCAGTATCATAGTGAGGCTCTTTATAGACTCCAAAATAAGGATTGACGTTACCGCGAATAGTTGCCGTGGCGAGTCCTTTGGTAATATCGAAATAAAGAATGCGACTGTCTCCCGAATAGGCGCGACCGCGTTGGAGTCTACCTGAATCGGTGAAAGATTCGAGGGCGCTAATGAATTTTTGCCCCCACCATGTTCGACTATGTTTTGCCATTGTTTTACTCCTATTTTATTCCTAAATTTTTAAGAGATTGCCGCGTTTCGGTAATCTTATTTAATCCATAATTGCACTCTTATTCAAAGCAATAAGTTGCTTGAACTTGTCGTTGTCTAGCTCCGTGAGCCAAGACTCATCCGCACCAACGATCGCACCTGCGAGTTTCTTTTTGTCCTCAATCATTTGATCGATGCGCTCCTCTAGGGAGCCGATAGTGATGAATTTGTGAACAAAGACATTTTTCTTCTGACCAATCCGAAAGGCGCGATCGGTGGCTTGGTCTTCAACGGCGGGATTCCACCAGCGATCGAAGTGGAAAACGTGGTTTGCCTTGGTGAGCGTAATACCGACACCACCAGCCTTAAGCGAAAGAATAAATACCGAAGGCTCCGTTTCAGGATCTTGGAACTCAGTAATCATCCGCTCGCGTTTATCGCGATTTGTGCCACCGTGAATGTAGTAGGTATTGTAATGCAGCTTTTGACGGATATATTTTTCCAAAGCATCACCGATCTCCGTAAACTGCGTAAAGATTAACAGACTTTCTCCTTCGGAAATTACTTCCTCCATCATCTCGGATAAACGGCTAAGCTTATGCGATCGCTCGGTTGTAAAATCGCTACCATCTTGCAAAAACTGGCGCGGATGATTGCAAATTTGTTTAAGTTTGAGCAATGTCGAGAGAATTAATCCCTTACGCTGAATTCCTTCGACTTCATTAAGTTGTTTTTCCACATCCCTAACCACTACTTCATAAAGCGAGGCTTGCTCTTTAGTGAGGTTGGTATAAAGCTTTTGTTCGATTTTATCGGGCAGGTCTTTAATGATCGATTGATCGGTTTTGACGCGCCGCAAAATAAATGGCTCGACCAGTTTTTTTAATACACCTGCCTGAATTTGATCGTTATTCTTTTGAATTGGCGTTTCAAAGGATTTTTTAAACTGTGCTTCTTTACCCAAGTAGTTGGGATTTAGGAAGTTGAAAATTGACCATAAATCTAAAAGACGATTCTCAACGGGTGTGCCTGTGAGGGCGAGACGGTGCTTTGACTCTAATTTAAGAATTGCTTTAGTTTGGGCGGCTTTGGGATTTTTGATGTTTTGGGCTTCATCAATCACAATCCGATGCCAGTTTACGGAATTAAATAGAGCTTCATCTTTGCGAATGAGGGTAAAGGAAGTAATGATCAAATCATGGGTTTGATAGATCTCTTGAAAAGCGGCAGCATCTTGAATGCGATCGCTACCATGATGCACGATCGCTCGTAAATGGGGCGCAAACTTCTCGATTTCCTTTTGCCAGTTACCGACAACGGAAGTGGGGGCAATCAGTAACGTGGGCGGAATTTCAGCTACTGACTCAAAGGCGGGAAGAACCTTTTTAGGTTTTGTTGTTTTTGTTGATTTTTTAGCTTTAGTGGGTTCGCAAATTTCTGTAATTGCAGCACGTTCATTCACCAATCTCGCAATAATCTGAACTGTCTTACCCAAGCCCATATCATCGGCTAGACAGCCATTTAAGCCCAGATTTTCCAAATATTGCAACCATGCCACACCGCGTTTTTGGTATTCGCGCAAAGTTCCCTTTAATTGCGGTGGATTTTCGATGGGTTCAAATTGTTGCTTATCCTGCAACTTAGTCAGCATCTCCGCAAGGACACTATTGCGATCGACTTCCCAATCAGGATCGGTGGCAGTTAACTTCATTAAGTCAATCAGACTCATTGCCGACGTGCCTTGTCCTTGCTGGTGCCAAAAAGTCAGCATCTCCTGCATTTTGTCGCGATCGAGTTCGATCCATTCGCCGCGAAACTTGACTAGCGGCACTTTAGCATTTACTAGTTGTTCCCATTCCTTTGCGGAAACCGTTTCATCCCCGATCGCTAATTCATACTGATATTCCACCAGTTGATCGAAACCAAAGTAGCTCTTGGCTTGAGTCTTGCTACTAGTGGCACTTTTGCCCGATCCCTTCAAGCGCATTTTTGCCCTGCGTCGTCCCATTGGGGTCCACCAAGCAGGTACAACAACTTTATAACCAGCATCCTCTAAAACCCAAGCCGATTCCTTCAAAAATTCAAAGGCTTGGTCAAGATCGAGACTTAAGCCAATCGGGCGATCGGTTTCTAATCCTTGCCAAACTGGATTATAGATTCGGGCAGCATAACCAAGATTTAATAATAGATTTTGCTCAAACTCTTTGCCAAATTGCTTTTCCATTGCTTTCTTTTTCGCCGCCGTCATTGTCCAATAATCGGCTAGTGGTAATTTCAGCGATGGATCTTGTTTAGGAGCAACTTGAAATACCAGTTGCCAAGGCTCTTGCTCTTTTACAGGTGCTTGGAGTTGAAAGCAGAGATAAAAAGCAGAATTCGATTGGGTGCGAACAATTTTTTGTCGCCATGCTTGCCATTGTTGATACTCTTCTAATGCTGCATCACCAGCAAGCATCGAATCGCCAAAGCGATCATCAGAAAAATCCAAACCCTTGTGTAATAAAGAATCAAATACTTGCTTATCAAATTGGGCAGTTGATGGAGTATGAGTAACGATATTATGCAGCAATGATTCTGAGAAATGCTGCAATAGGGTGAGGCGATCGCTAAATAACGGTTGAGAATTAGGTTCGCTAAATCCTGCAACACAGGCAAGGGGCATATATTCTACATATTGTCCGAGTTCTTCTTCATATTTCTCAGACACGATCTCCCAAGCTGGATAAATCTCAAATTTTGGGGCTTGACTTGCTTCTTTTTTCGGCTTTGCAGATGTTTTAGCAGAAGTTTTGGTTGCTTTAGTAGCTTTCACCTCAAGTTCTCGATACTTAAAGGCAGGAATATATTGATCCTTGAGAATAATCTGTTTGAAGGCTTGGGTGTAGTGATACCAAAATAGTAAATCGGAGCCTAGCTGAACTTCGGCAAGATTATTGATCGCTATGAAATGTAAATCATTCAGCAATTTGACAACATTAATCGCTCGACGATATGTGTAACTACCTGTTTTGACGGGAGTAGTCACCTGATAACAATCAATTTGCCAATATTGCAAATCAAAATCTTCAGGGCTATCAATTTCTAAATATCGTGCCGATTCTAAAGATGGTAATGGTTGATTATCGCTAGTTGGCAAAAGAAAATATTGAGGAAAGATAATCTTTGCCTTTTCATATCTTTTATTACTTGGTTCCTCTAGAAGATCATCCTTGATGGCTAGATCCTTATAGAGAAATGACTTTAAATCTGATTCACCCAAACTCGCAGGATGTTTTGCGATCGCATCAGATGCTTGCACCGTCTTGGATGATTTGCGCTTGTTTGTAGCGATCGCCTTAGCTTCAGTCGTCTCTACCCAAACATAAAAATTACCAGTTTGAATAAAATCGCTGTTATGCGCAGGAATCCAAGTACCATGCAGAATTTTCATAAAATTGCTCGATTAGACTAGGGCAAAAGATATTGAACTTGATACAGTCTATCCAATCAAATATATACCGAAATCTATTTATTTGCCTAAGGAAAGGAACAAATTTAAAGTCTTTGCAATCAGTGTATTCAGAATATTTAGATAGTTACAGCGCTTGACGCTCAAACCCGAATTAATAAATCTTCTAGAAGATTTATTGTGGTTCGTTTGCTCGAAAATTGCTGAATATCTTCAAACAGACATTTGAGCAAAAGTCGAAATCATGAATACAACAACGCAGTACTCAATCCAAAGACAAAGGGATAAAACTCCTAATTTTAAACATGCAAGTTTATTTGCGATCAAAGCTAGTTTCTTCCGCATAAAAAGAGCAATCTCTGATCTAATTCATCCAGTTACTACTCATACTAAGTCCGATCGCCTTTCAACACAAAATGTCATTGCGGAGTCTATAACTCCGCTATGGACAAGTGAATTAGCCTCAGAGCAGGAGCTACTAGCGGGGAAAATCCATAACCTGAGAATAGCGATTAAAAACATTGATGGAATTGAAATCCAACCCCTTAAGATGTTTAGCTTCTGGCAGCAGATTGGGAGGCCTTCGCAATGGAAAGGTTATATGGAAGGACGGGAGATTCGGCAGGGTTGCATTATTCCTAGTATTGCTGGTGGTTTATGCCAGCTATCCAATGCTCTTTATAGCATCGCTTTAGATGCTGGCTTTGAGATTGTGGAGCGACATGCTCACACCCAAATCATTCCAGGTTCTTTGGCTGAAATTGGTAGAGATGCTACAGTATTTTGGAACTATGTGGACTTAAGGTTTAAAGTAAATCGTGCAGTGAGAATTGAAGCAAATCTGACGCATAACTCATTGGTACTAAGGCTAAAAGGTGAGCGAGGTAATTATCCAGTTGGTAAAGTAGATGTTCAAGATCGCGAGACGATTGGCGATCGCCACAATTGTGTAAGTTGCCAAGTTAGCTCTTGCTTTAGAAATATTCCGCATAGCAAAATGCGCTCAGATTTTGGCAAGACGGTCTTTTTAGTTAATGAATATTGGATTGAATACGATCGCTATATCCAATCACAAAGATCGAGTCATGATATTTTGGGTATTCCGCTTGATGGACATAGGTTTCACAAGAATAACTACAAATGGACTCAAGATGGATTTGCTAAGGTTGGTAAGGCGACATTGACAACTTTAATGAGAGCTTGGCAATCAAGAAATTTGCCACCACAAGGGAAATCGATACAAAGTCTGTTACTGAAATATGATCAGAAGCTAGCTAAGGACTTCGCCGCTTTGCTAACCTATGATGTAACGCATGTTGTGGTGATGCAAAATTTACTCCCTTGGTTATGGCAAGCGGGAGTTTTGCAGGGCAGAACTTTTGATGTATTGATGACAAGATTGCCCATCGATATTTTGCAAGAGCGATTAGATCTAGTCTATAGATTACATCCCGAAAGTCCTACTTTAAAGGATTTTAGAGCCAGTGAGACATTCGCAAAAATTGAGCGTCAAGCTCTACAGCAAGCTAGCAAAATAATCACTCCACATTCTGAAATAGCCAGCCTTTTCGCTGATCAGGTCGTTCCGCTGGATTGGCACATTCCAGAGCTCAAATCAATTCCTACTAAGGGTAACAAAATTCTATTTCCTGCTTCTACGATTGGCAGAAAAGGAGCTTACGAAGTTCGTGAGGTGGCGAGAAAGCTAAACCTAGAATTAACGGTGCTTGGAAATGAGTTGGAAGGAGATGATTTCTGGAAGGATGTACCGATTTGTAGAGCAAATAGTCAGGATTGTCTCGATCAAGTTGGATTGGTTATCCTGCCAGCGTTTGTAGAGCACAATCCTCGAATATTACTCAGAGCGATCGCCTGTGGAATTCCCGTAATTGCTTCATCTGCTTGTGGTCTAGCTAATCTTCAGGACAATGATCACTGACGTTATGCCAAAACACAAAATGGCTACGCCATTTTGTGTTTTTAAAACCCTTACTGGGTTTGGTTTTTAATTCACGAAAGTGTTGCCACACTTTTGTGAATTGGTATTACGTGGAAAGAATTCCTTTAATGGCATTAGGTTTGGGGCTGGCAAGGGGGCGCAGCCCCTAAGGGTTCGTCTTTGATAATGCGTTAAGGTTTCTTGCAATTTGGAATGGAAGTAGTCTGAGCATTGGCGAGGGAAGGATCAAGGCAGAGAACCTGTGTGAAACTTAGTTCTGGATCTTGCTCGTCTAATCTGGGGGAGCGTACTTCTAAATCCTCACGGCTAGGAAACGCACCACCAAATCCATTGGTAACTTTGTTGGTTGCTGGTAAAGCTACATTGGTCAGTGAAAATGATGCGGGAGTAAATCCAGTTGCTGTCGCCGCCACAGTATAACTGCCTGAAACTCCATTTGCGGTGAACGTAGGAGCTACGGCAATACCGAGATTATTGGTTAATACGCTGGCATTACCAGCAAATGAGCCACTGGCACTGCTAGATGATGGAGCAAAGGTAACTAGAATATTTGGTACGGGAATTGGGCTATTCACGAAGTTTTCGGTGACTTGTATGCCTAGAAGCTGAGCAAAACTGGTGTTGATATTGGTACTTTGGGGTGTGGAGTTAGCTATTGGGGTGAGACTAAAGCCTTGAGATTCAAATGCACCGATATCGACAACGCCACCAAAAATGCGGGTTGCACTGCGTTGATCGTTAGCGGCTACGCCTGCGTTATTGCCAGCATTTAAGGCTGGGCTGTTGGGTAGGAGTGCATGGGTTTGGGTCGAGCCGCCATAGTTGCCAAGTGGTGCAAGTTGGGGGTTGATGGGATTTGAGATCGTGCCGATGAGGGAGCTATTGGCAAATGTGGCGGCAAAGCCATCATTTGCACCGATTAAATTATTGCCGCCATTAGTAAAACCTACTCCTGAGACATTACTCCCCAAGTCAGGAGCTTGCAATCCTCGATCAAAGTTACCTGCAATTATCGAGTTTGCGATCGTGAATGTGCCGCTATTACGAAAAATTCCACCACCATTACCTGTGCCATTGTTATCGGCATCGGCAGTATTGTTAGCGATCGTGCTGTTGGTAATTGCGCCTCCATTAAAACTAAAAATCCCACCACCATTATTAGCAGCCGTATTACCCGACACAGTGCTATTGGTGAGCGCCACGGCTCCAATGCTAAAAATCCCACCACCATTATTAGCAGCCGTATTACCCGACACAGTGCTATTGGTGAGAGTCACGGCTCCATTGCTAAAAATCCCCCCACCACTAGCACCCGCCGTATTACCCGACACAGTGCTATTGGTGAGAGTCACGGCTCCATTGCCATAAATCCCACCACCATCACCTGTGCCATTGTTATCGGCATCGGCAGTGTTGTTGGTAATGGTGCTATTGGTGATCGTGCCTCCGTTAGTGCTAAAAATCCCACCACCATTAGAATTAGCCCTATTACCCGACACAGTGCTATTGGTGAGCGTCACGAGTCCATTGCTAAAAATCCCACCACCAAAGTTACCAGCCGTATTAGCCAACACATTACTATTGGTGAGGGTCACGGCTCCGCTTAAAATCCCACCACCAAAGTTACCAGCCGTATTAACCGACACAGTGCTATTGGTGAGCGTCACGAGTCCACCGCTAAAAATCCCACCACCACTATTATTTGACGTATTACCCGACACCGTACTATTGGTGAGGGTCACTCCAACGCCCCAAATCCCTCCACCATCAACATTAGCCGTATTACCCGACACAGTGCTATTGGTGAGAGTCACGGCTCCAAAGCTCAAAATCCCACCACCAATACGATTAATAGCCGTATTACCCGACACAGTGCTATTGGTGAGAGTCACGGCTCCAAAGCTCAAAATCCCACCACCATCAACATTAGCCGTATTACCCGACACAGTGCTATTGGTGAGCGTCACGGCTCCAAAGCCATAAATCCCACCACCATTAGCATTAGCCGAATTACCCGACACAGTGCTATTGGTGAGAGTCACGGCTCCACCGCCCAAAATCCCACTACCATTAATAGCCGAATTACCCGACACAGTGCTATTGGTGAGCGTCACGACTCCATTGCCATTATTGTTTATCCCACCACCATCGCCTGCTCCTGCATTCCCATTGATAATTCTTAAACTATCAAACGTGGTGTTGCCATTACCCGCGATATCAAAGACGCGCACCGCATTACTGCCACTCACCGTGACATTACTTGCTCCAAATGCACCACTGATGGTCAGATCTCCATTAGTGACATCAATCGCCAAAGTTGATGCCAAAGTAATCGCTCCTTGAGAGCCATTAAACACAAGTGGGTCAAACCGAATATCATCCGCAACTGCGTCACTATTAGCAAGCCCTATCCGCTCTCTCAAAGAACCCGCCCCCGCATCATTAGTATTCAGTACCGTATAAGTCAATAGAACATTCTGATAAGCATTGGTCGCCGCATCATTAAAAATCACCGTTGCAGGATTCTGCCCAGTCTGGTATTCCAGATTCCAATCACCACCCAGCGCCACCGCCCCCGTGCGATTGGTTGAAGCCGCCACATCATGACCTGTATAATTCTTCACCGCTTGAACAAGCGCCGCTCCATTCTCTCCACTAGCCAAATTACAGGCATAGAGCAAAATATTCGCCGCAGGAGATAGAGCCGTCTTCCATGCTTGGAGATCGTTAGCATATTTAGCAATATTCTCCGTACTGACAAAATCTTTACCCAGCCAGAAATTACCCACATCACCTTCAGAAACAATATGCAAACTATTTGCACCCGTCACACTAGCTAAAGTTGCGGTAACTTTCTGAATCCCATACTGATCAGGATTAATCACCGTCACACTACTTCCGCCATTAGTGCCATCCAGTAATGTTTGATAATTTTTAACTGTGCTGTCGATGAATACAAAATTCCAACCCTGTTGGATATTAGTCGCATTCAAAGAAGCTTGAGTCGTGTTGTAACGATTGGCAAGGACATTGATATTTGCTGCCGTGAGATTACCCGTAGCGATCGCCTCTCCCGCTTTGGTCGGTGCAGTAATCCCAGACCCAGTCAGTAATTTTGGCAAATCAATTCCTGCGATCGGTTTTGTACTGCCCAATTCTTGCTGAGTTGCGATCGGGAGATCGAAACTCAGCACACCACCTTCAGGCGTAATCCGCACATACTTACCATCGGGTACTGCCACGATATTGATTGTGCCATTAGGTGTGGATATAGCCCCCGTATTGATCACAATGCCACCAACAAGCGAAATACTTTTCCCTTGAGGAACATTGAGATTTCCTTGATTGAGAATCACGCCAGAAGTTTGTCCTTGAGTCAGTGGCGATGTCGGACTAGTAAAAGCTAAAGCATTGGGAGTTCCATTAAGCTTTTGGAGATCACTTGCACTGGTATTCATGCCAAACCAACCATTCCCAACTTGGATGCCATTGGCTGTAGTAGCAGTAAAGGAAGCAGGTACATTCAAACTAGCATTATTCCCAAAGATAATCCCTGCGGGGTTCATGATGTAGAGATTAGAATTTCCGCCTGTCAGTTGGATTAGTCCATTAATGACGGAAGGATCTCCTCCAACTACTCGACCAAGAATATTTTGAATATTTGGCTGACTGAGAAAGTTGGCTATTTGTCCCTGACTTAAGCCAAATTGTTGAAAACTATGGAAGAGATTTGCCCCTGCTTGGGTTCCGCCTGTAATGTCAAATCTTTGTCCATTTGGCAATACAACTGTGCCAGTCCCGTCTTGTGCGGCAGTGATCGGTATTGATTGGGCATTGACTGGTGTTGTCAGTAATAATGCTGGAGATAAGGCGATCGCGATCGCAGTTGTTGCCCAATACTTTCCCCAAGTTGACTTCAGCATAATCTCCAACAACCCCATCAAAATTTTTACTGAGACTTAACAATATAAATTTATACTATAATTATTGAAATTTTATTGCAATAATATATTTAATTAAGACTGAACATATGCTAACGTTTTTACTGTTCGTGAGGAATCAACGTAAAAACAAGAACTATGCGCCCAAAAATAGCGGAATTAAAGGTCAAGCTCGCAAGAATTCATCCAATATTATTAGGGCTTTCTACCCTTGCATTAGTAGCAACAGATTGCGGGTTATCGGCTAACGCTAATCCACTTTCCACAGATTTAACACCTTCGCTATCAACTAGTTCTATTTCCTCACAAGACTTAGCCCATTCTTCTCTGACTTCTCCATCTCAAGTTGCTCAAGTTCAAACTTCTCAAACTCAAATCGCTCAAGCAATTCCAATTAAAAGAATTGAAGTCATTGGCAGCACTATTTTCGATGCCGACAAACTCGATCCTATCATTAAGCCTCTCGAAGGTAAGGAAGTTACTGAAGAGCAACTAACAAACGCTGCTAACGCCATTACTCAACTGTATGTCAGTAATGGCTATGTTACTTCTCAAGCTCTCTATACTCCTCAAAGTGTTGTTGATGGTGTTGCCAAGATTCAGGTCTTGGAAGGAAAAGTTGAAAAAATCGAAGTTGTTGGTGTTAATGCACTTAATCCAGACTACGTGCGATCGCGAACTGAGCTAGGAATTGGTACTCCCCTCAACACCAATAACCTCGAAGATCAACTGCGTCTTCTCCGTGCCGATCCCAATTTTACAAGCGTAGATGCTAGCCTCAAAGCTGGTAGCAAAGATGGTTTGAGCATACTCATGATTACAGTTGTTGAGGCAAATCAACTTGCAGGTTCTGTCAGTTTTGATAACTTCTCACCTCCTGCGGTTGGTTCTGAGCGCATGGGAGTAGGGCTAAACTACCGCAATCTTTTTGGATTGGGAGATGTATTTACAGCCAATTATTACAGAACCACAACAGGCGGCTCTAACCAATATGATTTTGGCTTTAGCATTCCCGTCAATCCGATGAATGGAACTGTCTCACTTCGGTTTGCACCCAGCAACTATCGCATTACCCAGTCACCATTTGATGCCTTCAATATTCGTGGCAATAATGAAGTTTATGCTGCCACTTATCGACAGCCTTTGATGCGCACTCCTCGCGAAGAATTTGCGCTCTCTCTAGGCTATGAATATCAAAGAGGTCAGACATTCCTATTTAACGATCTTGCAGTACCATTTGGAATTGGATCTGAATCCGATGGAACTAGCCGTACTAGTGTATTTAAATTTGGGCAAGACTATACTAGTCGCGATACAGAAGGAGCTTGGTCATTGCGATCGCAGTTTAGTCTCGGTACAGGTCTATTTGGTGCAACTTTCGTTACTGATCCTAGTGCGGCTTTCTTTAGCTGGCTAGGGCAGATTCAACGAGTTCAGGTTCTTGGCACTGACACAATTTTGATCGGTTCTTTGGATACTCAACTCTCGGCTGATCCGCTTTTACCCTCGCAGCAATTTGTGATTGGTGGTGGGCAATCGTTACGTGGCTTCCGTCAAAATGCGCGTTCAGGTGATAATGGAATTCGCTTTTCTGTGGAGAGTCGATTTGTGGTGGCGCGAAATGAGGAAGGTCGCACAGTTCTCCAGTTAGCTCCTTTTGTCGATCTCGGCACTGTTTGGAATAACTCTAGAAATCTCAATTTGCTTCCTAATCAAAACTTTTTAGCTGGTGGTGGATTAGGAATTCTTTTCGAGCCAGTTAAACGGCTAAACCTACGGCTTGATTATGCACTTCCATTTGTTAATCTCAGCGATCGCGGCTCTAATTTGCAAGAGTCTTCGCTTTATTTCAGCATCGGCTACCAATTTTAGCAACCATTTAAGAATTACTTTCTGCGGTCAAAAGCTCTAAGAGATCCGCCTCAATCCCCCTTAAAAATGGGGATTGAGGCGGATCTCTTAGCCAGTTAATCTGCCAAGAGAGATGCAAGATTTTGTTTAAATTGCTCAAAGCCATATTTTGCGATCGCTTTTTGTCTAAGCATCTCTGGTTTATACAAGATTGATAAAGGATGCTTGTTCATCAGGATTTGGACAATAGTCTCTCCGATTTCGTCGATGCTGTCAGGATTAACTAAAACGCCTAACTCTCCATTGCACAAAGCATCGATCGCACCATCTTGATTGCCGCCAATTGTTGGTTTGCCACAGGCTAATGCTTCTAAATAAACAATCCCAAATCCTTCTCCCTTACTAGGCATCGCAAATAGATCACAGAGATTGTAATAATCTGCTAGCTCTTCATCTGGAACAAAGCCAGCAAAGGTTACGCAATCTCTTACATCCATATCATCAACCATCGCTTCGATGCGATCGCGGTCATCGCCCTTGCCAACTAGCAGATAACAAATATTGGGAATCTGACGGCGAATAGCTGGTAGAGCTTGAATGATCTGATCATAGCCTTTGTAGCGATCGCCACTAGCCAAACGTGTCACAGTTAGAATGGTTGGCTGATCAGGATGTAACTGATGACGGTCTAATAGATATTGAGGTTTAGCGCTGACAGTAAATTGGCGAGAATCAAAAGTTACGGGTAAAAGCGGAATTCGGTCAGGCGATATATTTTGTTCACGGACAATGCGATCGCGAGTATATTCACCGATTGAAACAATCTTTTGTGCTAACTTCAGTCCATGTATTTTAGATTTATCTTCAATATCCCATGCATCGATGCCATAGACAATTACCCAATATGGGATTTTTAACAGGTTAAATATCTTTGCCGCAAGTGGTGAAAAATTTATATGACCACAAATAATTAAATCAGGGCGATCTTTGATCGCAGCCAATAAAACTTGAGCAGCAAAGATCGGCGTATGCCAAAAAGTCGCTTTCCATCTCCCCGCAAAGCTGCTTTTGGTCTGTTCGTCAAACTTAATATCTTCGGTTGGATGAGCATCGTTCTTAAGAAACACATGGCGATCGCTATCTGGTAAAACTTGCTCTAAAGCCTGAATTAAAAAAGCAGAGTAAACCTGTATACCTCCTTTGAATTGAAAGATATCAGGTAGCCAAACATGGATTTTAGGAGTTTTAGTCATCTTGATATTTAATAAAGAGCCAGTTTTCTTTGCATTTCTTCAACCATAATCTGCACAATTTTCTGGATACTTGTAGTGGCATACCACCCTAACTGCTGATTAGCTTTGCAAAGATTGGCTCGGCTGATCGTAATATCAGTTGGTCGATACAAAGATTGCTCAAAAATTATATGCTCCTGCCAGCTTAGGTTCAAAATCCCAAAAGCCAAAGCCTCAGCAATAAAATTGGACAAACTGATTGTCTTGCCTGTGGCGATCACCAAGTCATCTGGTTGCTCTTGTTGGAGCATTAAGTACATAGTTTCTACATCGGTCAGCTATCCATGAAGGTCTCACCCAAACGTCCCAAGCGTTGAAATTTCTAGTCAGTGATGACTCTCAGCTAGAAATTATGTAGATATTGGGGTTTGAGAAAAGTCTAAAACATTGCTTGTCAACTTAGGATAACCTATACATAACCAACGTCATTTGAATATGAGTCTTTCACTAAGCAAAAAATACATTAGCACTGATATGCAGCACTATTTAGAGCTGTTACAGGTCTTGGTCGGGCGCAACTTAAAAGTGCGTTATCGAGGATCGTTTTTGGGGATTTACTGGTCGCTGCTCAATCCTTTGATCATGACGGGTTTATACACAGCTATTTTTGGTGCAACTTTTGCCAAATACTATGATGATTCAGTCTTAAATTACGTTTTAGCTGCCCTAACGGGCTTAATCGTGATTAACTTTTTCTCAGCTTCCACTATGCAGGCTTTGAGCAGTGTTGTGGGTAATGGTGCTTTACTTAATAAAATTCGTTTGCCTGTGAGCGTTTTTCCCGTTTCGATGATTACAGCTAATGTACTTCAGTTTTTAATGGGGGCTTATCCACTATTAGCGATTGTGGCTTTAGTTAAGTCTAAAAATTTACTCAATGCCGTTGCCATTCTGCTGCCATTCATTGCTCTGGTACTTTTCTGCGTGGGGGTAGGTTTTTTTGTAAGCGCCCTCTATGTGTTTTTTCGGGACTTACCCTATTTTTATGAGCTAATCACCTTTATGCTCTGGATTAGCAGCCCTGTCTTTTATCCTGCGGCGATCGTGCCACCTGCGGTTAAACCATTTCTAAGTATTAATCCCCTATCACCAATCATTGAGAGTCTAAGACAGATTACTCTGTCTGGTAATCTGCCTGACGTGATGATGGTGGCGAGTGCTTTATTAAGTGGTACGATCTTTGCGGCTTTGGGCTGGGTGTATTTTCACCACTCGCGATCGCAGTTTATGGACTTGTTATAGATGACGGAAGAAGCGATTCGATTAGATCAAGTATCTCTGTGGCGTAGGACTCAAGAGGAGTTTTCCTATGACCTTAAGAAAACGGTTTTATCTTTTTTTGAGGGGAAATATCGGCAGCCAGCGAAGAAATTAGTTCTAGATAAGATTGATCTAGTAGTAGAAAAGGGTGAAAAAATTGGCATCATTGGTAGCAATGGCGCTGGTAAGTCTACACTTTTAAAAGTGATTTCGGGGATACTGCAACCCACTACTGGCACGGTGCGAGTCCGTGGTCAAATTGCACCTTTGATTGAGCTAGGCGCGGGCTTTGATTCAGAAATTTCAGTGATGGACAATATTCTGCTGTATGGAGTGTTGTTAGGATTTTCTAGAGCCGAGATGAAAGAGAGGATTGATTCGATTCTTGATTTTGCTGAGCTAGAGGATTATCGGTTTGTCCCTGTTAAGGGTTTGTCGTCAGGGATGGTGGCAAGGTTGGGCTTTGCGATCGCCACCGATATCCAACCAGAAATATTAATCCTCGATGAAGTCTTGTCGGTGGGAGATGAGAGCTTTAGAAATAAATGTCAAAAACGCATTGATAAATTTTGGGACTCCCATGTGACGATTTTGGTGGTATCTCACTCAATGGATTTTATTCAAAAGTCCTGCGATCAAGCGATTTGGCTTAGTAAGGGGCATCTTAAATTAGCAGGTGACTCGAAGGAAGTTGTAAAATCCTATCTGGATAGTGTTACTTAAGACTATTAATTCTTCTTGTTAAAAATATTGACCGAGGCAAAACTCTGTGCAATGTCGTGTCAGTGAATAAAGAAGTAGCAAAGACGTTAAATATGGTGGAAACTACAAATGATTATAAAAGATGAAACAGTAAATAAGGTAAAGCCCTATTTATTATTAACTGTCTTAACTTTAGGGATTTTTTCTCTTTTAACAAAGCTATGGGAATACGATTTTAAAATTCCTATGGGTGGTATATTGGGTGATTCCGCCATATCTCTATTTACTGCTAAAAATATTGCCGATCATGGATGGTATTTGAACAATGAAAACCTAGCTGCACCTTTCGGTCTAGAGTTTTATGACTTCCCTATGATTGAGGGATTTCATTTTTTGTTAATAAAAATTATCAACTTTTTGTTTAGTAGTCAAGATTATTCTTATGTTATTGCTTTCAATATATATTTTATTCTTGGATTTGTTTTTGCATCTATAACCACTTATATAGTTGCACAAAAGATAAAACTTCCTGTTTCTATTTCGATAATCATATCCATTCTATATTCTTTCCAATACTATCATTTTCTTAGATATACTGCTCATTACTACTTGTCAGCATACTATCTAGTTCCAATTTCTTTGCTGATAATGATATGGCTTATCAATGAAGAAATTTTTTTTGAATCTAATCATAAAAATAAATTTGCTTGGAGCAATAGATCAATTGCTTGCATTATTCTATGCCTGATGATCAGTTCTAGTGGAGCATACTATGCTATCTTCACTTGCTTCTTTGTGTTAATTATAGCTTTTGTTACTTTTTGTAAAAGAAAATATCTCGCAACACTACTCAACCCATTAGTTGTTATTAGCACAATATCTTTTGGTTTTCTTGTTAACTTAATACCGAACTTTATTTATTGGTTTAAAGAAGGAGGAAACTCACAGATAGCTTCTAGGTTGCCATTAGAAGCAGATATGTATTCACTAAAAATCTCTCAGATGCTTCTACCAATACAAAATCATAGATTCGCTCTGTTAAGATGGTTTAGAGAGCTATATGACAAAGGTTTTCCTCAGAACCAAAATGAAGCAGTGGCTGCTTCATTGGGTTTTTTTGGAAGTATTGGCTTTCTTTTATTACTAGTTATCCCTCTTATATATCTAGTGAATGCGAATAGAAAGATACATACCTATATCTTTTTCTATTTATCAATTTTGACTTACTCAACTATTTTTCTAGCGCAAACAGGAGGGTTTGGATCTCTTATAAATCTATATATTAGTCCTCAAATTAGAGCTTATAATAGGATTAGTATATTTGTTTCTCTATTTGCATTGTTAAGTTTTGGCTTCTTAGTTGCCAAGCTACTAAAAAAATCAAAAATCAAAGTAAAAATCATTTTTTGTTCTTTGATACTGATTCTGGGTATTTACGATCAAGTACCTGTTCTGTCTACAGAATATAACACTGCCAAAAATGCGTTTATAGATGACAGAAGTTTTGTTGGTGAAATCGAGAAGCAAGTTGATAAGGGATCTATGATTTATCAACTGCCTTATATGTTTTTCCCTGAAAATCCGCCCCCATCTGGGACTTCAATACATTCCTATGATTTGTTTAGAGGATATTTTCATTCTAATAATTTGAAGTGGAGTTTTGGTGCGTTAAAAGGAAGAAATCAAGACTGGCATCAATGGGTTAACAACTTAAAACTTGATGAACAATTAGTTGTCCTTGCTTCTGTTGGGTTTCAAGGGATATACGTGGATACTAATGGTTATGATAGGAAAGGTAGAGAATTAGAAGAACTAAAAAATAATTTGCGGGAAAAACTTAACGTAGAACCAATAATATCTGCAAGACAAGATTTGTTATTTTACAATATGAACAAGTATAATAGTCTTTATCAAGAAAAATATTCAAATCTTGATAAGGATTTATGGCTACACCCATCACCTTTAAATGTCAATTTTGGCAAAGGATTTTATCAAAGTGAGTCTAATTCAGAGATGGAATGGCGTTGGTCTTCAGATAGTTCCGTAATTAATATTGCCAATAGTACTAATATTCCACAAGAACTAAACTTGGAAATAACTTTGCAAACTACATGGTCTGAAAAATCAGAATTGAGAATTGTCAGTGATCTGTGGACAGAAAAGTTCTTGATCAACAACCAACCCTTAACCTTAAGGAAAAGACTTGCTGTTCCATTAGGAAAATATAGCCTAAAGTTTTATTCAAATTCTAGACAAGTTGATGCTCCACTTGACATTAGAAGGATGTTATTTAGAGTGATAAACTCTAAATTTGAGAATCCTGAAAACAAAAGACGAATGGACTTGCTTAAGAAAGTTAGTCAAGAATTGTCTGAATCTATCAAACAAATTAAGTGATTTGATAAAAGTGAGTTCGGCATAGGCTACAAAATTTTAAAAACTAAAAGGGTAAAAGCTTCATTAAGGCAATACTTTTGCCTTTTAAGCCTTCTGGAAACAGTTCGTTCTGCAAAACCTTCTTGTTATTTAGAATTAGTAATCAACAGCATGTTTAGTTTATGGCAAGTATTGTCTTCTTACTTGCTTTTATAGTATGGTCTTCTAAGAATATGTTTCACAAATATGACAGCATCTAATACTCCTGTAGTTATTCTCTGTGGCGGACGTGGTACTCGGCTTAAAGAAGAAACCGAATGGAGACCAAAACCAATGGTCAATATTGGTCCTCGCCCCATTATTTGGCATATCATGAAGATTTATGCTACCCATGGCTTTAAAGATTTCATACTTTGCTTGGGCTATAAAGGAGATATGATTCGTGATTACTTTCTAAACTATGATTTTAAGAACTCTGATATCAGAGTAGATTTGGGTAGTAAGAAAGTCACAAAGCTTTCTAATGGACATGATGAAAATGATTGGTCTGTTACTCTGGTCGATACTGGCGAAGAAACGATGACTGGAGGTCGATTAAAAAATGTTAGTAAGTATATTGATGGCGATAAGTTTTGTCTCACCTATGGTGATGGAGTTGCCGATGTAGACGTAAAGGCGTTAGTTGATTTTCATCAAAAAAAAGGCAAGCTTGCCACTGTCACAGCCGTTAGACCATCCTCTCGCTACGGAGAATTGTTAATCAAAAATGGTATTGCTGAAGCATTTACTGAAAAACCGCAAACTCATGAAGGTTGGATTAATGGCGGTTTTTTCGTTCTTAATCGAAAAGTACTGGATTTTATTGAGGGTGATGATACTATTTGGGAGCAAGAACCCATGCAAAAATTAGCCAATACAGGAGAACTATCTGCTTACCAACATGAAGGTTTTTGGCAAAGTATGGATACTTATCGAGAGATGGAATTGTTAAATCACCTTTGGAATAGTGGTCAAGCACATTGGAAAGTATGGTAAATAAAGATTTTTGGAAAAATCGCTCTGTTTTGGTAACTGGCTGCACTGGTTTGTTGGGTAGTTGGCTAGTGAATGAATTAGTTGAATCCAAAGCACATGTAACAGGGCTAGTTAGAGATATTGTCCCTAAGTCTCGTTTGTATGACACTGCACAAACCCAAATTAATATTGTTCATGGGAAAGTAGAAGATTTATCTGTTTTAAAAAGAACGGTTGCTGAGTATGAGATAGATACTGTGTTTCACCTCGCTGCTCAGACTATTGTAGGAGTGGCTAACAGAGATCCTTTAGGTACATTTGAAGCCAATATCAAAGGAACTTGGAATGTCTTAGAGGCTTGCCGTCAAGTAGGTGGAGTCAGTCGGATTGTTGTCGCATCTAGCGATAAAGCTTATGGAGATCAAGACATACTACCCTACGATGAAACTACTCCATTACAAGGAGAACATCCTTATGATGTTTCTAAAAGTTGTGCTGATTTAATCTGCCGTACTTACTATGTCAGTTATGGACTGCCCGTATGTGTGACCCGATGTGGTAATTTTTATGGTGGTGGAGACTTAAACTTTAACCGAATAGTACCTGATACTATTAGATCTGCTCTTGTCCAAAAGTCAGTAACTATCCGTAGTGACGGTAGCTATATTAGAGATTATTTTTATGTTCGCGATGGAGCATTAGCCTATCTACATCTTGCCGAAAAGATGGACAATCCCCAGATTTGGGGTGAGGCTTTCAACTTTAGCAATGAGCTACAACTCACCGTCTTAGAAATAGTCGATAAAGTTTTACTCCTGATGGATCAAAGCCATCTTAAGCCCATCATTCTCAATCAAGCTAAAAATGAAATTAAGCATCAATATTTGTCAGCTCAGAAAGCTCGCGATATACTGCAATGGTCACCTTGCTACTCTCTAGAGCAAGGATTACATGAGACAATCAATTGGTATAAAAATTTTTTAAATAATTAATATTAGGTCTTCAGTCAGATATGCCTCAATCTCTCCAGTCAAGTGCATCTAATCAGGAAAGTGAGTTGCGAGCACGGGTTTTTGAAGCTGTCAAAGCTTATTCCCAGTACAAGTTTGCCCCAAAAGAATTCATTGAGGGAGAAACCTATGTGCCAGTCTCAGGCAAGGTATTTGATGAGACTGAAATCGTTAATCTTGTTGATGCTTCACTAGATTTTTGGCTTACAACAGGACGCTTTGCGGCTGAATTTGAAAAACGATTTGCAGAATGGATTGGTGTCAAACACTGTTTGCTAGTTAATTCTGGATCTTCGGCTAACTTGTTAGCCCTGACGGCTCTTACTTCTCCGAAACTAGGTGATAAACGATTAAAAGCAGGTGATGAAGTTATCACCGTTGCTGCGGGGTTCCCAACAACAGTCAACCCTATTTTTCAAAATCAACTGGTTCCAGTTTTTGTTGATATTCAGTTACCTAGCTATGAAATTGATGTTTCTCAATTAGAATCTGCTCTTTCAGAGCGATCGCGTGCGATCATGATTGCCCATACTCTTGGAAATGCCTTTGATATTGATGCCGTGATGGCATTTGCCCAGAAACATGATTTATGGGTCATCGAAGATAATTGTGATGCAGTGGGAACTACTTACCGCCAGAGAAAAACTGGAACATTTGGTCATTTATCGACAGTCAGCTTTTATCCAGCCCATCACATGACTATGGGCGAGGGTGGTGCGGTTTTAACTAGTGATAGTCGGCTAAAAAAGATCGTTGAGTCTTTTCGAGACTGGGGAAGAGATTGTTGGTGTCCACCAGGGGTAGACAATACTTGCGGTAAACGTTACGAATGGCAACTTGGGGAATTACCCACAGGGTATGACCATAAATACACCTATTCTCATATTGGTTACAACCTCAAAATGACGGATATGCAAGCTGCAGTGGGTGTAGCTCAGTTAGATAAATTGCCGATATTTATCGAAAAAAGAAAACAAAATTTTGAGTTTCTCTATTCTCACTTACAAGACTTACAAGATGTTTTGTTATTACCAGAATCGACCCCTAATTCTGAATCTAGTTGGTTTGGATTTTTACTTTCGGTGAAAGAAAACGCTTCTTTTTCCCGTAATCAACTTGTACAGCACCTAGAAACAAATCGAATTGGCACAAGGTTATTATTTGCAGGAAATTTAACTAGACAGCCAGCATATAAGGGCTTAAGTTATCGTGTTGTTGGTGATTTAAAAAATACTGATTGGGCAATGAAGAACTCATTTTGGCTTGGTCTTTATCCACATTTAACTGAAGATATTCTCAAATATGTTGTTGGGGTCATCAAAAACTTCTGTTCGGAGAAATTGGGATGAGGAATCCGCTAGCATTAGACTTAGATCATATTATCTTACATACTGATAATTTGTGGGAGCAACTAAGAGGTAAGCGAATTTTCATCACAGGTGGAACTGGTTTTTTTGGATGCTGGTTGCTGGAAAGCTTTGTATGGGCGAATGAAAACCTATCACTAGACTCAACAATCTATGTATTAACTAGAAACATTCAGTCTTTTACTAAAAAAGCTCCACATTTAGCCAATAATCAGGCCATTAAACTACATGTGGGTGATATTACATCTTTTGTTTTTCCTGAACTTCAATTTTCCTATGTTATCCATGCAGCAACAGAAGTAAACTTGCTCAGTAACAGAAATAGTTCTTTAGATATCTTCAATACTATTGTAGAAGGAACGAAACATGTTTTAGAATTTACCAAGCAATGTGGGGCTGAAAAATTTTTGTTAACTAGCTCAGGTGCGGTCTATGGAAAACAACCGAATGATATGACTCATATTTTTGAAGAATATCAAGGATCCCCTGATTTGATGAGTATTCAATCAGCCTATGGTCAAGGTAAGAGAGTTTCAGAATTCCTATGTGCTGGTTATGCCAATATATATGATTTTGAAGTGAAGATTGCCCGTTGTTTTGCTTTTATTGGGGCTTATTTACCTTTAGATAGTCATTTGGCGATCGCCAGTTTCATTAATGCGGGCTTGAGTAAAACGCCAATAAATATCCAAGGTGATGGCACAGCTTATCGTTCTTATTTATACATGGCAGATCTAACGATATGGCTATGGCATATATTGTTTAGAGGAAAAAATTGTTGTCCCTATAACGTTGGTTCAGATCAAGAAATTAGCATCAAGAATTTAGCAATATTAGTCTCTCAGGCGTTTAAGCATAAACCAGAAATTCATATTGCACAAAAAAACGATCCAGCTCAACCCATTGAACGATATGTCCCCTCAATTCAAAGAGTATTTAACTCATTACAGTTAAAACCAACGATTTCAATTGAAGATGCAATTAATCGATCCATAAATTGGTATCAACAAACAGGAGAAAGTCGTTATGTTTGAGGTCGGAAAACTGCGTAAAACCATTTTAGATATGGCCTATGCAGGTTCTACAGTACATATTGCCTGCGCTTTCTCAATAGTTGAAATATTAGCAGTACTTTATCGATCACATCTCAATTTAGGCAATGGTCATCCTGAGGATCCACTTCGAGATTATCTCGTACTCAGTAAGGGGCACGGGGTCATGGCTCAATATGCTTGTATGCTCGAATTAGGATGGTTAACCGATGATGATATTCAAAATTATTTTAGTGATGGGACTTCTCTCAAAGGGCTTTCTGATGCCCATGTGGCAGGGCTTGAAGTTTCTTCAGGTTCGCTTGGTCATGGTTTATCTGTAAGTGTTGGCTTGGCATTGGGCGCAAAACGTAATCGCACTAAGCAAAAGTGTTTTGCAATTGTTGGAGACGGTGAATTGAACGAGGGAACGATTTGGGAAGCCCTGATGTTTGCGGTTCATTTTAAACTTGATAATTTGATCGTTATTGTTGATGTCAATGGTTACCAAGCAATGGGTTCTACTCAAGAAGTTATGGACATGGGAAATATTACCGATAAGTTTGAAGCTTTCGGTTTCGATACCCTAGAAATCAATGGTCATGATGAACATTTACTAGACAAAACAATTCATGAACTAGTAAACTCGCATTCAGATAAACCTAAAGCAATTATTGCGAATACAATTAAAGGTAAAGGCATATCTTTTATGGAATCAGATAACCGTTGGCACTATACACGCCTTACGTCAGAAACGTATCATCAGGCGATCGCCGAATTGTCAGAAAAAGAGGTTATATCTTTGCCATGAGAAATGCTTTTAGCAATGCCCTAATCAACGCAGCAAAGTCTGACCCACGAGTTATCTTAATGACAGGAGATCATGGCTATGCGCTATTTGATGAATTTCGACAACAATGTCCCGAGCAATATATTAATGCGGGTGTTGCAGAACAAAATATGGTGGGGGTTGCGGCAGGACTTGCTAAAAGTGGATTTAGACCTTTCGTCTATGGTCTAAGTGCTTTTGTCCCCATTAGAGTATTAGAGCAAATTAAATTAGATGTTTGCTATGAACAATTGCCCGTAATATTAGTTGGTGATGGTGCGGGTGTTGTGTATAGTAGCTTAGGTTCTAGTCATCAAAGTACAGAGGATATCGCTGCATTGCGTGCAATACCACATATTGCAATTCTATCTCCCGCAGATAGTTATGAGATGACACAATGCATGAATTTGGCACTAGAAGCCAATCAAGCGGTTTATTTGCGCATTGGCAAAGCCGATTTGCATCCGATTCATAGCTGTTTACCTGATTTTCCATTAGGTGATTTATCTCAAATTAAGCAAGGCAATAGCAAAATGTGTTTGGTTGCCACTGGCTCAATGGTGAAAACAGCGATGGATCTTAGCGAAAGGTTTGGTGATCTTGAAGTTTGGAGTGTTCCTTGTATTAAACCAATGAATGTCTCACAGGTTGTTTCTATCGCTAAACGCCATGAACTTATTGTAGTATTAGAGGAGCATTCAATATATGGAGGAGTAGGATCGGCGATTGCTGAAATAACCTCAGAACTATCTCAAACTAGAGTTTGTAGAATAGGTATTCAAGATAAATTTTCTCGGTTTTGTGGAAGTTATCAATATTTAATGAAAGAACATCATTTAGATACTGAATCAATTTTTAAAAGAATCAATAAATTAAACAGTTAAATAATAATTTAGGTTTTAATATAGCTTTTTAAGCTTGTATTATTACTTGATTTGCAAAACAAATAATACTTTTTAAAATGAATGTCGATAGTTAAATCAACTATTTCAAAAATAAAAAATAATACATTTGTTAGTTTTTTATTCGTCGGAGGCATTAATACACTATTTGGGTATACTATATTTTCCCTACTAGTTTTTGTCAGGTTAGAATATCGTCTTGCATTGCTAATAGCGACAGTATGTGGGATATTCTTTAATTTTAAAACAGTGGGAACTCTAGTATTTAAGACAAGAAACAATAGATTGATAATTCGTTTCATTATAGTTTACCTACTTACTTACTTGATAAATGTAGGAGTATTGAAAATCACTAACTCTTTAGGAATTAACCTGTTTTTATCGCAAGCACTTTTAGTGCTGCCATTAGCTTGCTTTTCCTACTTTTTAAACAAACAATTTGTATTCGACAGTCGAAATAAATGAAAAAAATTAGTATAGTCACTCCTTGTTACAATGAAGAAGAAAATATACTAGATGTCTATTCCCGTGTTAAGCAGATTTTTGACAATTTGGATCAATACAATTATGAACATCTCTTCATAGATAATGCTTCTAAGGATAAAACACCTCAAATTTTAAAAGAAATTGCTAAAGAAGATCAAAGAGTAAAAATTATAATTAACTGTAGAAACTTTGGACCAACTCGATCCATGTATTATGCTCTTCTTCAAACTTCAGGTGATTCAGTTGTTTTACTGCCAGCAGATTTGCAGGAACCACCCGAACTGATTCCTGAGTTTATTGAAAAATGGGAAGATGGATATACTGTTGTTAAAGGCGTAAAAATTCCAAGCAAAGAAAACTTTTTGATATATATATCAAGAAATATTTACTATTTTCTGATTCGTAGAATCTCCGATATTGAACTTACTAGCCATTTTATAGGTTTTGGGTTGTATGACAAAGAAGTTATAAAAACTCTAAGAGAGATCAATGATCCCTATCCCTATTTTCGTGGGCTGATAGAAGAACTTGGCTTTTACAGTATCAAAGTTCAATATAAACAAAAGCAACGACAGAAAGGAAAAAGTAGTTATAATTTTTTTCGATATTTTGATGAAGCTATGCTTGGTATTACAAGTCATTCTCGAATACCACTAAGAATAGCAACCATATTAGGATTTACAACGTCTTTCCTGAGTCTAATAATTGCTATTGGTTATCTAGTCGCAAAACTCGTTTTTTGGCAAGCATTTCCATTAGGAACCGCGCCGATTACGATTGGTTTGTTTTTCTTTGCTTCTGTTCAACTGTTTTTTATTGGTATGATTGGCGAATATATGGGGCTAATGCATCTGAGAATGCTTAATCGTCCTTTGGTCACAGAAAGAGAACGAGTTAATTTTGATAGGTTGTCTTAAATCTTTCGACGACAGACAATTCATGAAATTTTATAAGTTTTGGGGTTCCTGGAGTGGCTTTTCTTTTGTTAGAGATAGTGGCAATCACCATCCTAAAAAAACTCAGATCTTGCACCATTCCTGAAAGAGTTAGGTGGGAATGGGTTTGAGAACAATTTCAAAGCCATGACGAGCAGCAATATCGGCACTAATGCGGATATACCTGAGAAGTTTCAACCAAACGACAGAAGGGAATAAAACAGAAAGAGTTAAATCACAGGTAGCTTTCCAGTCCAAGACAAGAGGAAGAGACCACTGATCGATCCAATGAGCCAAAAGATAAGCAAGCAGAGAGAGAATAAGCCAACGATAAACACCAAGTTTTGTAGATTGCCCAAAACAATACAAACCAAAGCGATGTTTGATGGTTTTGAAGAATCCCTCAATCGCCCAACGCTTACGACCTAACATCACCAGATAAGCACCAGAATAAGGATGAGAAGAGACAACAAAGCGTAACTCCCGTTTACTATCAGCTCTTTTGAGCCAAAACCAAGAGAACGTCAAAGGCTGAGTTAGCCCTTCTAGCAAAATTTGTTGTCCACGTTTGCCATGACGATAAAGTTGTTTGACTGTACGGCCATCTTGAAGTTTACGATTGTTGCGTACACCGACAACGATGCGCCAAGACTTGGCGCGGACAGTATTGAAAAACTTCACCGTACTAAACTCAGTATCAGCAAGACCAATCACAGTCTTGCCTTGGGTGTTAAATGTCAACTAACTTGTCCGATGACGACAATTAACTTGGCTGGTTGAGAGAAGAAAAAATAATTGACGCGACGGCAAATGAC